>DAIDJK010000146.1 GCA_027450225.1 Bryobacterales bacterium
GCTGCCATATGGCGAAGCGCGAAGCCGTGGATGGCGCTCATACCGTTTTCACTGACCATCGGATCAGGCGCAACCCGGCTGAACCGGACGGTTCCGATGCTCCTGTCACGAAGTTGCGGGCGTGGCGCGAACCACTAGGCCAGTTCGCGCTGCGGAACGCCGGGCTGGCGAATATCGCAGCGGGAATTCGCTTGCAGTCGAATACTCTCATCGGCGAAGGAGCGAATCAGATGCAGGAGGCGCTCAAGTCCGATCCGCGCGATACCGAGATGTTAAGGCAATTCGGCGTGGTTCTTCTGCGGGCGGGCCGGATCGATGACGCCATCCGTATTTTCTCGTCCGCTCTGGCGCTCGCCCCGGACAACGCCATCCTGCATGTGAACCTGGGGGATGCTTATCGCGAAGCGGGCAGACTTGATTTATCCGCCGCCGAACTGAACCACGCTTTGGAAATCGATCCTTCACTGCTGGACGCGTGGCGCTCGCTCGAGATGACGTATATCCGCGCGAATGACGCCGCCGGCGCGAGGCGGACGCTTGAACGTTATCTCGCGTTCATGCCGAAAAGCATGGCGGCCAGAACCGCCCTTGGCGCGCGCTGAATCATTTCTTCTGAATGCCCGCGAGCATCTGGAGCGCCTTCAGGATATCGGCGTCTGCCGGAAGCTCGTTGAGCGCTTTCCGCAGATCTCTGTCGCAATCTGCATATCGGCCGGCGCGGCATTCCGTTAATCCGAGATTCTTTTGCAGTACTGGCATGGACGCGCATCCGGCGCACACCTGAATCGCCTCCTGCAACTGTTTGATCGCCGTGTCCCAGTCCCCTTTATTCGCAGCCGCGATGCTCGCATTGCTGAGCGCCTGCGCACGTTCGTTCAATCCCTTGCGCCGCTCTACCGCGGCCAGCCGGTCGCGATACTTTGCGGCCTGCTCCGGATCGGTCTTCACGCTGGCGCGCATCAGCGCATAAAGGGCCTGCGTGTTCTCGGGATCGATTTGCAGAGTCCGGTTCCAGGCCTCGATCGCGCCCTTCGAGTCCCCGGTCGCCTGGAGCGACTGGCCGAGCAGGAAGGCGGCTTCTTCATTTTGCGGGGCGAGTTTCACCGCGGTTCGAAGCGCTGCCGCCGCCGCCTGATTGTCATTTAGCTCGCGCTCCGCAGCGCCCAGCCGGAAAAATGCGTCGGCAAGATTCGGATCCAGACGGCACGCCTCCTTCAGTTCTGGAAGGGCCTCGGCCGCGCGATGCAGATCCGTCAACATGCGCCCCCGGTTGTAGTGCGCCGCGGCCGAGGCTGGAGCAAGCCGAGCCGCGGTGGTGAATTCGGCGAGGGCGTCTTCGGCGTGTTGCGCGTCTGCGAGCGCAATGCCAAGGTTCAGATGCGCTTCGGCCGAATCCGGTTCGATGGCAATCACTTTGCGGAACGTGTCCGGCGCAGCCGCGTCGTGCAGCCCAGCTTCCACCATGCCCAGAGCCGTCAGCGCCTTCACGTTGCGGGGCTCTTTCGCGAGGGCATGCCCGAGTTCCGTCTTCGCGCCGGCGAAATTTCCGCGCCCGGCCTCGACCAGCGCGAGATTCACGCGAGCCTGCGCATAGTCCGGGCTGTTCTCGAGGGCCGCGCGGAACAGCGCCTCGGCTCGATTCGCATCTCCAGCCTGACCGGCCAGCACGCCAAGATTGTTCTCGCATTCCGCACATTGCGGATCGCTCTTCAACGCAGTCTCAAATTCGCGTTGCGCATCGCCATTGCGCCCCAGCCCCATATACAGCAACCCGAGATGATCATGAGCGGCGGCGAAAGCCGCATCGAGTTGTACGGCCTTCTGGAGCGACCCAAGCGCCTCATCATTCCTCCCAAGCCGCTGCTGCGCCAGCGCCAGGTTGTACCAGGTTTTGGCATTCGAGGCGTCCAGTTTCAACGCCTGTTGATAGCCACTCACGGCCGCCTGAGCATCTCCTTCGGTCAGCTTCTGATTCGCGAGGCCGGCTGTCATAGCCGCTATATTGTCCGTCTGCTCCCGCTCTTTTCTTTCCCGTAACTCGGCCAATTGTCTGCTGGCTGCGTCATCCTCATTCAGCCGCCGCAGCACGTTTGCCAGCTGATATTGCACCTCTTCGGAATCCGGCCGGATGGCCCGCGCCTTTTCGAGATGCTCACGCGCCTCCTGAAACTTTCCGAGTCTCGCCAGGACGAACCCCAGATTGTATTGGGCGCCATAATAGCCGGGATTCGCAGTGGCGGCCATGCGCAAATCGGCGGCGGCGTTTTCATAATCCGCCATTCCGCGATAAACCACGCCGCGCAATTCGCGAGCTTCGCCATCGGAGGGATTCCGGCGCAGGTACTCGGTAAGCACGGGCAGTGCGTCTGGTTGCCGATCGAGCGCGACAAGCGCTTTGGCAAGCGAGAGGCGCGCGGTCTGATTCGCCGGATCGAGTTCCAGTGCTCGCTCGAAGTGGACCACGGCGTCGCTGTATCGCTTTTGCCGCGCCAGAAACGTTCCCAGATTCGATTGCCCCAGAGCCGAATCGGGCTGTTGCGCGACAAACGATTGCAAGACATCGATCGACTCCTCGGCAGAATTGTTATCGTAGAGAGCCTGCGCGAGACCAATCACGTGACTCACGTCAGCAGGCTCGATTGCGGCGGCCTCGCGAAATGCGGCGATCGCAGCAGTGAATCGCTTCTGCGCCGCGAGCGTCTCGCCCAGATGTCCAAGCGCCGTCGCCGATCGTGGTTCCAGTTTCAACGCCGCACGAAATTCCGCCTCTGCGCCGGAATCATCGTGCATTCCCTGCTTCGCGACGCCGAGCGCGACACGACCGCGCGCGAGCGCCGGGTTCTGCTCAACCAGGGGGCGCAAGTCGCGCTCTGCTTTCTCAAACTGTCCCGCGTCGATCAGGGCCAACCCAAGGTTGTAGCGCGCGTTCAGGGACTTCGGATCGGTTCGCAGCGCCAACTCAAACAGCGATATGGCGCATCGGGCGTCTCTTCGGCGGGCATACCAGGCGCCCGCCGCATTCGCGACCTCGGCCTTGCTGTGCCCGCTGCTTTGCGCCGCAATCTCTTTTGGCACGCCGCATGGTTCTGGCGTTTGCGCCAGCAACGCAGTTGCGCCTGCCATCCAGATTGCTGCCCCTCGTGCGTACATCGCCCGCATTTTGTCACTTCCATCGCTGCGCGGTGTGCATCACTTCCTCTGCAGGCGTTTCTCGCCGCCGTAGATCGTGAGCAGCGGGTGCTTTACCCACGCGCGGTACTCGTACACACCGTCCGGCCGCAGCCCGGAGACGTTCAGCGAGAACGCGCCGGGCGAAGTAGCTGTTGTGGACGGCCCCGGCTGCCATGGAATGGAGCGATCACTCGCATCGAGACCCCGAATGCTGCGATATTCAAAGCCAACTTCGAGCGATTGCGCATTCCCCATATCGAGCAGCGCGCCCTTCAGCGTGGCCACGCCGGCGGCTGCGTCGAACTCAGCTGCTGATGTTTCCACCTTCGGGGGCGCGAATGTCGGCTTAACGTGCGTGATCTTGAGGACGATCGGGTTCGGCCATTTGCTGTTATCCTGCAGCCGCTGGGTGAACATAGCACGAATGTGCAGTCCGTCAGCTTCCTGGGTGTAGCTCGGGGCCGGATGCACGTCTGGCTGGTATTCGAGCACGCGCCCGTTCTGGCCGAGCACGCTGACCTGCGTTTCCGGGGTTGCGGCGGCGCTTTTCAATACGAAATCGCGCCACTGCCCGCGCACCCACGCAGGCTCCTGCTTCACGATGGCGTAGAGCGTGTCTTCATTCTTCGCCTTCGTGAACCAGATGTTGTGCTCATTCGTAATGACCCATGGCCGTACATTGTAAATGCACTCCTGGTTGACCTGCATCCACAAGGCGACTTCCCGGAGACGCTCTTCCTGCTCGATCGGCAATTCCCCATCGGGTTTCGGGCCCACGTTCAACAACAGATTCCCACCCTTGGCGCGGGTTTCCACCAGAATATCGATTACCCGGCCGCCCGTCTTGTAGGTTTCGTTCTGCGGCTGATACTGCCATGCCGTACCCATCGTGAAGTTCGCTTCCCACGGGCCTGGCAGGGGGATGCTCGGAACGTACAGTTCCGGTGTCTCGATTGCGCCCCGCGTCACCACCGTATCGGGCTGCAGCTTCCACGCCAGATCGCGCAACCGATATGGATCGCCATCGAAGAACACCACGTCGATCGGCCCATAGTTTGTCATCAGCTCGCGGACCTGATCGAGATCCAGTTGCATCAGTCCCGGATTGTTGCGCGGCTCGACCGCCGGAATGTGGCGCTGTATGTCGATGTGATGCCGCCACAACCAGGAGAAATCGTCCGGCGAGAAATAGATACCCGGCCGGATACCCTGCGCCCGAAAAGCATCCAGAATCTGCCGCGTGATATCACGCCGGAACGGCGTGTTCATGATGCCGAAGTCCGTCGTTTTCGTATCCCACATGGTGAAACCGGAGTGGTGCTTGGCGGTGAAGACGACGTAACGGACTCCCGCCAGTTTCGCCAGCGCGGCCCAGTCTTCGGGATGAAATTTTCTCGGATTGAACGTCTTCGGAAGATCGTTGTAGAACCGGTTGGTGTAAGCATCGTCGGCGCCCACAAGCGAGTGAGAGATGACCACCCCTGTTTGTGAATCGACTGACCAGTGAATGAAGAGCCCGAAGCCGAGATCGCGGAACCATTCGAGACGTTCCGGCTTGTTCAGCGACCCGGGAGGAATCGTTTCCTGCGCCATCGCCGCTGTCGCCAGCGTCAGTGCGATTGTGAGCCGAAGCCACCCTGATCGCATGCCAGTCATCCGCGCCTCCACGTTTCGCGCCTGGTGATGCCCGCGCCTTCCCGAATCACGATGAATTGATTCGGCTCCAATCCGCGGTATGTCTCCTCGCCGCCGCTGGTCCAGCGCACGGTCAAGTCTGCCTTCACCGCATCCCCCAGACCAAAGTGCAGCCGCCGGTCATTCACGGAATAAAAGCTCGCCTGCGCCGTCACTTCCTGCGCCTGCGTTTTGCCCCCATACCGGGCTGTAACGCGCGATCCGATTGCGCTGCGGTTCGTCTTTGTGCCTTCGAGCCGCACTTTGAGCCAGTTGCGCGAACGGTCCACATCGTTTCGCAGCAGCGAAGGCGGTTCGTTCATGTTCATGATCAGTACGTCCATATCTCCGTCGTTATCGAAATCGCCAAATGCGCACCCTCGGCTGCTGTGCGGAGCCAGCACGCCCGTTCCTGCTTCTTCGATCAGCTCTTCGAATCGCGCGCCGATGTTGTGAAACACGATGCGCGGTGTTTTAAATGGGTACTCGTTCAGCTTCCGCTCCACCTCCGGATACACGCTGCCCGTGACCAGAAAGAGATCGGGCAGTCCGTCGTTGTCCAGGTCCACAATACCCGCGCCCCAGCAGATATAGCGCGTCTCGACGCCTAGACCGGTTCGCACGGTAACGTCGTCGAAATTCGCCTGCCCGTCGTTGTTGTAGAGCACGGGAGTGTCATCCGCGAAGTGCGTCTTGAAAATGTCCAGATTGCCGTCGAGATTCGTATCTCCGACACCGACGCCCATGCCAGCCTGCTCCATGCCATCTTCGCTGAGCGCTGCGCCGCGAAGCATCCCTTCCTCGTGGAACGTCCCGTCGTGCATGTTGCGGAAATAATAGCTGGGCGTCGAATCGCAAGCCACATAGATATCGGGCCAGCCATCGTTGTCGAAATCCGCCGCAATCGCGGTCATCGCATAACTGCCGTGGGCTTTCGCGATGCCGGACTCTTCGCTGACGTCCGAGAAGCGCCCTTTGCCGTCATTGCGATAGAGCCGCAGCGTTCCTGGCGTGAGTCCTCTTGGCCCGCAGTTCACGGGCACGCCCTTCCATGTGCAGTTCGCATCCTTGCCGGGCGGTATCGCCGTCTTCAGATCGAATTGCAGATATTGAGCAACGAAAAGGTCCAGATGTCCGTCGCGGTTGTAGTCGACGAACGTGCATCCGGACCACCAGTGC
>DAIDJK010000147.1 GCA_027450225.1 Bryobacterales bacterium
ATCGTCGACGAGCACAATCCCGCGCTGCCCATCGTCTGGAAAGCCCCGGTCGACGCTCCGCGCTTCGATATCCCGGAACAGGCGCACGTGTTCGCGAAAGACCGCTGGACCGGTTCGCCTCTCGTCGCGGGCCTTCACGCCGGCCGCGGCGCGGTCCTGTGGACCGCCACGGACCCTGGCCCGAACGGTTACGAGCGCTTCCCGTATCTCGTCCAGGCGCTGAACGATCTCGGCTTCGCGCCGCCCGTGCGCGCGCAAAATCTCTGGGCGTTCTTCGACTACTCTTATCGCCTGCGCGCCGACCCCGATTATCTGGCCGCCCGCTGGCGCCGCGCCGGAATCGCCGCGCTTCACGTCGCCTCCTGGCATTTCTTCGAACCCGATCCAGACCGCAACGCCTACCTGGCGAAGCTCATCGAGGCCTGCCATCGCCACGGGATTCTCGTCTACGCCTGGGTCGAATTCCCGCATGTGAGCGACAGCTTCTGGACCGCGCATCCCGAATGGCGCGAACAAACCGCATTGCTTCAGGATGCCCAGCTCGATTGGCGCAAGCTGATGAATCTCGAAAATCCCGAGTGCGCCAAAGCCGCCCAGGCCGGCCTCGAAGCCATGATGCGCCGCTTCGACTGGGATGGCCTCAACCTGGCGGAACTCTATTACGAATCGCTCGAAGGCATCGGCAATCCCGCGCGCTTCACTCCAATGAACAGCGATGTGCGGCGGGAATTTCAGGCCCGATACGGCTGGGACCCCATCGAACTCCGGTCCACGCACAACGACGCGAAATCCCGCCGGCAGTTCCTCGATTTCCGCGCCGAACTAGCGCGCCGCATGCAGGAGAAATGGCTGGGCGTTGTCGAAAGCTTTCGCGCATTCCGTCCCGATCTCGACGTGGTTCTCACCCACGTGGACGATCGCTTCGATCCCGGCATCAAAGACGCCATCGGCGCGGACGCGGCGCGCGTGCTCCCGCTGCTCGATTCTCACGCCTTCTCGTTTCTCATCGAAGACCCGGCCACCATCTGGAATCTGGGCCCGCAGCGTTACGCCGAAATCGCGAAGCGCTATCGCGCGCTCACGCCGCACGCCGGCAAACTCGCCATCGACATCAACATCGTCGAGCGCTATCAGGATGTTTATCCGACGAAACAGCAGACCGGCGGCGAACTCTTCGAGCTCGTCCATCTCGCGAGCGCGGCATTTCCGCGCGTGGCGCTCTATTTCGAAGACAGCATCCTGGCTCCGGATCTTCCCCTGCTTGCGGCGTCGTCCGCCGTCATCAACTCCTTTGCGAGTGACGGCAAGCGAATCACGATTGACGCGGCGAACGATGTGGAAATCGCGTGGCGTGGCGCCGCGCTGGTGGATGGCAAGCCGTGGCCCTTCATGGCGAACGGTCTGCTTCGGCTCCCCACAGGCAGGCACTCCGTTGAACCCGCGCCCGAGTGCGCCGCGATTGGCGTAACGGATCTCAACGCCCGTCTGATAAGCGCAGGCATCGAATCCGATCACGCCATCAAATTCGAATACGATTCCGCAAGCCGCGCCATCGTCCGCTTCGCCCGCAAACCGCGTGAGCTCGCCATCGACGCCGCGCCGTTCCCGCCGCCTTGCCCCCTTGCGGACGAAGCCACAAGCGAATGCGCCGTGCTTCTGCCGCGCGGCCGCCATACGGTCACCGCGCGGTAGCGGTTGTAAACGCTAGTTCTTCTCCACCGTGATTGTGCCCCGGCCCGAAGCCAGCACGATGTGCGGGATTTCCCCGCCCGTCCCGCTCACACTGCCGCGCACCGTACTCGTCCGTTTGTCGGACGATGTTTCGAGCGGCGCCCCATATTCGTTCTGCACTTCGCCGCGCGAAGTGGTTCCTTCCAGATCGAACGCCGCTTTTTCCGGAATGCTCAGCGTGATATCGCCGTTTTTCGAGTGGATGTCCATCTTCGGCAGAGGCGCTTTCGTCTCGGTGATCTGAATATCGCCGCGCGTCACGGAAAGATCCAGTTCCGCGGTCACGTCCGTCGCCACGATGTCGCGCGACCCACTCTCGAAATGCACCGGGCCGGTCACATTTTCCAGCTTCAGATCGCCCAGGTCCATGCGAATCTCGCCCGGTATGCTCGCCACCCGGAAATCCGTCCGCGAAGAATGAAAATGCATCGTGCTTGCGAAATTGCGGAACTCGAGCGTCCCCGAATATTCTCCGTCGATGGTCGCAGTGCCCGCGATGTTCTCAAGTAGCACGTCGCCGCCGCTGCCGTCCATGTCGAATGTGCCCTTCACGCCCACCGCGCGGATCAGACTGCTGCGCGACGCTTCGATCTTCACGTCCCGGCCGATATTCCCCAGCCGCACGTCGCCGTGCCCGTTTTCCAGATCCACCGAGCCATCCACATCGTCGATCGACAAATCTCCCGATCGGCCGCGCGCCTCCACATTCAACCCTTTCGGAATCGTGATGTCCAGATCCGCGCTCGTGCTGATCGAGTTCCCCGTCGCATTCTCCGTGCGCACGATCAGCAGGTCGCCCTGCCGCTCGATCTTTACCGGAGACTGTTCGTTGACGCGATCCGCGTCGGATTTGTTGTAGGCGCGGATGGTTCTGTGGCCAGCGATTCGCACCGCGCTGTCTCCGTCGCCCTTGATGTTCAACGACCCCCGCGTGTTGTCGAGCACGATGCGCGAAATCCCCTGCGCCGGCGCCGAGGCGTTCACGTCGTATTCGTATTCCGCGCCGAAGATATTTACTCCGCCGCTGCCGAAAGCGGGAAAACGAAAGTGGCCTCCGATGTTCGACATCGTCAGGGCCGCGAAGAAAATTGTCCAAAGAAACCATCCGGGGGGAAACGCGCGCCGTCCGGTCTCCGCGCCCGATGCCGCGCTCGCCAGAACGTCCACCAGCCCGATGACGCCGATCAGAATCAGCAGAAACGGCCAGTATTGCCCCAGAAACGCGCCGATCGAAAATGCCGGGTTCAGATTGTTCAGCAGAAACAACAGGCCGACGATGATCAGGATCGCGGGTCCTGCAAGGGACCGGCGCCTCATCTTCGTTCTCCCGGCCGCGGCGGCGGAGGCGGCGTCATGTCCGGCATCGCCTCGCCCGCGCTCGAATACGGAGGCGCTGACGCCGGCGGCGGCGCCGCGCCGGAACCCGCTTTCCACTGCGGTTGCGCAGGCGGCTGCGAATATGGCGGGAACGGATTTCTCGTCGCCCACGGGCCCCCTGTCATCTGCCGGTACTTCTGCATCTTGCGCGGATTGCCTCCACCCAGCAGGCGCAGCAACCCGATCACGATCAGCAGCACCGGCCATGTCTGGCCAAAACGGTAAGGCGTAAACTTCTCGAGCGCAAACAGCGTTCCCACCGTGATCAGGATGATCGGGCCTGTCGCCGCGCGTACCAGTCCCCGGCTCTGGTCGTTCATCGCCGCGCCTCCAGATCACGCCGTATATCGTGTTCGGCCGTCGGGCGCGGATGCGGCTCATGCGTCCGCGAATAGAGCAGATAGATCCCGAGCGCGATCAGCAGCGCAGGCCAGTAGCGCGCGAAAAGTTCCATGCTGATGATGTCGGTCGTCTCCATCAGCAGGATGAATCCCACCACCACCAGCAACACGGCCCCCAGCGGCAGCCGGCTGTTCGTCCCTCGCAGCTCGAGAAGGCTTGAAAACTCTTCCACCGGCACTCCCCTGCGCCGTTTCACGGCGGTGTGGAACGCTTCGAAGGCCATGTAGAACACCCAGGCCGCGATCATGATGCCCAGCAGCGGCTCGAGCGGCCCGTGCGCGCGCGCCGTCACGCTCACCAGCAGGCCGAAGATCACGGCGTGAATCAGACCCTTCGAATACTGTCCGTTGCAGATGGCTCCCACCCCCGGAATGAAGCCCAGAATGAACGCGAGAGCCGGCGGAACGCCGCCATGGGCCGCCGGAACCGGGCGAGCCGCCGTGTAGGGCGATTGCAGGGAAGCCGCAGGCGCCTCCAGGTTCGGCGGAGCCGAAACGGGCGCGTCGTATGGCGAACCAGCGGCCGCGTCGTAAGGCGACGCCGATGGTGACGCGAAGAACGATGCCGCGGAGGGCGAGAGCGGCGCGAAACCAGCCGCCGTTCCCGGCAGAGGCCCGGTCGCGGCCATCTCCGGCTCCGGCGCATGATCGGCGCAAAATACCGAACCCCGCGCCCGGCGGATGCACTCCGGGCACAGAGGCTTGCCGCAGTCGCGGCAGTACGCCGCGGCCGGCGTCTCAGGGTGATTTGCGCAATTCATTTTGTTGTTGTCTCCTTCGCCGGCGCCGGGTTCGCGGTTCCCGCGGGCGCCGCCGTCTTCTGGCTGTTCGTCTGGGATGCCTTCGTCTGGTCGGGCTCTATCTTTCTGCTGTTGGCGCGAGCCTCGGCGGCCGCTTCATCGGCCTCCGCCTGCTGCTGCTTCCATTCGTCGATCTGCGTCCGGATTTCAAATACCAGCCGCATACTCTCGTAGCTCTTCACTCCGCGATCCCACATGCGGTGGGCGCGGTCGTCGAGCGAACCCCAGAGCCGCACCGGATCGAGGTCCGCCGCCGTAATCGGCCGGTTCGGCGCGCCCGCGCAGCGCGTCAGCATCGTCAGGGACATCAGCGTCATCAGCGCGCCCATCACGAACCGCGGCTGCAGGATCGGCGCAAACGTCCGGTTGATCCAGCCGCGCACGCCGGCGCCCCGCAGCTTCAGTTCCCAGCCGGAATTCGTGGCGTGCAGGACCCGCCCGACCAGCGCTGCAGGCGCCTGCACCACCTCGGCGCGTTCCATGAACGCCACCGCCGCGCCCGCGTCCTCGGCCATCGCGGCGCATTCCGCGCAACTCGCCTTGTGCGCTTCAAACGCGGCGCGCGCCGGTTCCGGCAGCGTCCCGTCCAGGTAGTCGGCGAGGATGATTTCGAATTCCGCGCAGTCCATCACACCGCCACCTTGTACTTGCGCAGCAGCCGGCCCAGTTCGGCCCGCCCGCGGTTCAATCGCGATTTCACCGTACCTTCGGGAATGCCGAGCACCTGCGCGATTTCCCGGTACTCCATCTCTTCCAGATCCCGAAGAATAATCGTCTCCCGCAGATCCGGCGGCAGTTTGGCCAGCGCGGCCTGCAGCAGGTCGCTCGCCTCCCGCCCCGCCAGCGCCCGGTCCGGACGCCCCAGCGCGCTCGTGAACCCTTCTTCGATTCTCGGCAACTGCTCTTCGATCGAATCTGTCGTGCGGTCGTTCCGCGTCCGCCGGTAATGGTCGATCAGCAGATTACGGGTCAGCCGGGTGAGCCACGTCGCAAATGAGCCCTCGGCCGAGCGGAAGCTGCCCAGCATGCGGAATACGCGCAGAAACACGTCCTGCGTCAGATCCTGCGCCTCGGAGTCTTTGCCCGTGAAGCGGTAGCACAGGCCGTAGACGCGGCGCGTGTGCTGCTTGACGAGTTCCTCCCAGGCCGCATCATCCCCGCTAAGGCAGCGCTCGACGAGTGTGCTATCCAGGTCCAAGCCGTTTATGATGTGGTCAGCCGGGCGGGTCCCCGTCAGGTTCCAGATCCCCGTCGCCACGCCTGATGCCATGTTCGCCTCGCGTCTACACCGCGGCCACCCGCGTTGAGTCCTTCCGATAGAAGGAACGAGGCTTTATTATGATAGGTTCAATTTTTCCAGGATTCCACAAGGCGGGCCGGGGACAGGTTTTAGCCGTTCTTTATTTTATGAATCCGACGCAGCCGCGCGCCAGACGCCGATTTCCGGCCGAACGAGGAACGACGATACATATCAACGAGTTGCCCGGCCTTAACCCGCTTGTTCCAACCCGGTGTCAGCCCTGGACCCCCGCCAGCGCGCCGAGCGGCCCCTGCGTCCATGACTCTCCTGCCGCGCCGCCGGAGCGCAAAGGCGGTTCACGCGGTCCACACTGGTCCTGGGGCATCACCGGAGCGCAAAGGCGGCCACTCGGGCCGCCGTCTTGCGCGATTAAAAAAACGCAGCGCAAAGCGGTTCACGCGGTCCACACCGGTCCTGGGTCGCCACCGGAGCGCAAAGGCGGCCACTCGGGCCGCCGTCTTGCGCGATTAAAAAAATGACCTGTCCGTTTTGTGGCCATCAGGAAGATCGCGTCATCGACTCCCGCGAGAGCAAGGAGGGCGATTCCATCCGCCGCCGCCGCCAGTGCCTCGGCTGCGAAAAGCGCTTCACCACCTACGAGCGCATCGATGAAGTCCCCTACATGGTCATCAAGAAGGATGGCCGCCGCGAGAAATTCGACCGGCAAAAAGTGCTTGGCGGACTGCTCAAAGCGTGTGAAAAGCGCCCGGTCAGCATGGTCCGGCTTTCGGATCTGGTGAACCAGGTGGAAGCCCGCGTCACCGACTCGCCCGACCGCGAAATCACCACCACCGAGATCGGCGAACTGCTGATGGACGCCCTCCGCGCCATCGACAAGATCGCTTATGTCCGTTTCGCTTCCGTTTATCGCGATTTCCAGGACGAGCAGGCGTTCCTGAATGAACTCCGCACGTTAACCCGCCCGAATCCCGGATCCGGACAGGGTGGACCACCTCACGGCTGATTCCCCGTCATCCCACAGTGGCCGCTAAAGTGCTTCTTTTTCCACGACTTGAACAGGGATTTCCACGTACTTTCCTGTAACCTTTGCGCCGTTTCGGCATCTCTACTTTTAGAGATAAGTTTCGGTTTGGCTGTGTTACCATTAAGACCCGGGAGTTTGTGCGCTTACGGCTCCCCCTTTGGATGCAGCCCTCTATCCGGACCGCTCCCCGGCTCTCAACGCACACCCAAGGCAGGGAACTAAAGATTACAAGATGATCGATTCAAGCCTTTTCGGCTCGTATTCAGTTCGAAAGGAGGAATGCCCTCATGGATCACTATGACGACCAGTTTCTGGCCGAAACTCCCATCGGGATTAACTTCGACGAAGAAGCCACCAAATTCTTCGATCCCGAAGCCGAAGCGGACTTCCTCCACCCCCAGCAGCCCGTCGAAGAGTCCATTTATACGGACGATCCCGTTCGCGTGTATCTGCGCGAAATGGGCGCGGTACCGCTGCTCACCCGCGAAGGCGAAGTCGATCTCGCCCGCCGCATGGAGCGCGGGAAGCTCCGGATGCAGAAGGCGATCAGCCGTTCCGCCCTCGTGCAGCTTGCCGTGGTGGAACGCGCCGAGGCAGTAAAGAAAAACCCGGACGATCTCGACAACTTTGTCGATCTCGGCGGTGAACTCGAAGACGGCACGCCCGCCGATACCAAAAAGCGCGCCGACGTCCTGAAAGTCTTCAACGAGCTTCAGGCGTCGCACAAAAAGCAGCTTCAGCTGCAGGAAAAGCTCGAAGCCTCTCCGGCCAACGCCAACAACAAGCGCGCCCGCAAGAAGCTTTGCATGAAGCTCTATCGCGCGCAGGTGGAAACATCGCGCGCCATCCGCGCCGTGCCGTGGGTCGTCATCCAGTGGCGGGATTTCACGCGGGAAATCGAGCGCGCCGTCGAAGAGCTCACCCAGATGGATCGTGAGCTGAAGCGGCTCGAAGCGAAATCCGCCCAGCAGAACGCCGTCCGCATCCGCGAACTGAAGCGGGAAATCCGCAAACGCGAAATCACCGCCGGCGCCACGCTCGAAGATCTCAAGCACACCCTCACCGTCATCCGTCATGGCGAGCAGGAAGCCGAGCGGGCCAAGAAAGACCTGGTCGAAGCCAACCTTCGCCTCGTGGTTTCGGTCGCCAAGAAATACGTCAATCGCGGTCTCCACCTCCTCGATCTCATCCAGGAGGGCAACATCGGCCTCATGCGCGCTGCCGACAAGTTCGAATACCGGCGCGGCTACAAGTTCTCCACCTACGCCACCTGGTGGATTCGCCAGGCGATCACGCGCGCCATCGCGGACCAGTCCCGGAC
>DAIDJK010000148.1 GCA_027450225.1 Bryobacterales bacterium
GCACGGAGCGCCGGCCTGCGATACGTGCAGCATGCCGGGCCGGACGCCCTCGCGTATCGAGGCCAGCACCTTCAGCAACCCCGCCATGCCCGCCGCCGTCATCGCGTGGCCCATGTTGGATTTCACGGAACCCACCGGGACATTCCGAATGCTGTCGAATGCTCGTCCAGTGCTCGCCAGTTCGCAATCGTCGCCCACACGCGTTCCTGTCGCGTGGCACTCGATCAGCGAGATCTGCGCGGGCTCGAGTCCGGCCGAAGCGCAGGCGGCGCGAATCGCCGCGAACTGGCCTTCGGCCGATGGAGCCATCAGTCCCACCCCGCGGCCGTCGTTCCCCAAACCGATTCCGCGAATCACGCCTGCGATGCGATCGCCCGCGCGGTGCGCATCGGCAAGCCGCTTCAGCACAACCATCGATGCGCCTTCGGCCGGCAGCAGGCCATCGGCGTCGCGATGAAACGGACGGCTCTGGCCGGAAGAACTCACCGCGCCCAGGGCGCTGAAGCCCACCTGGATATAAAGTGGATCGGCCCGGCTCACCGCGCCGGCCAGCATCACATCGGCTTCCCCGTTCTGCAGCGCGTCGCAGGCGAGTTTGATGGCGAATAACGACGACGCGCATGCGGCGTCGAGAGCGAACGCGCCGGCATCGAGGCCCAGCGCGGCAGCCAGAATCTGCGCCGGCAGCCCTGTGCTGAAGCGGTTCCGGGCATCGGGTCGGGCAGTCCCGAACCACACCGCTTCCGCGTATTCGATCAGCTTTTCGGTGGGCAGTCCCAGCAATCCCAGAACCGCGCCCGCTCTGCGCGGAACGTCTCCGATTCCCGCGTCCCGCAGCGCTTCCCGGGCCGCATACAGAATCCACTGGAACTGTTCATCGAGAGACAGAATCTCGTTCGCGCCGATCCGGAAACCGCGAGGGTCGAACACGCGCGCGAACCCTTCGACGTAACCGCCCCGGTCCGTTACCGCCGTATCCGGCCGCCGGCGGCCGGGCGGGCTGAGCGAGTGCTGCTTCGAAACGCCCCAGCGCTCCTGAGGGCAGGAGCGGATCAGATCGTCGCCGTCGAGGATATGCCGCCAGAATGCCTCCGGCGTGAACGATCCCGGAAACACACAACTCTGGCCGACGATGGCGATGGGCTCGAACGTCATCGGCGCAGCCCTTCCGCCGCTTCCACCAGACGCGCAATCGAATCCCCCAGGCGCCGGTTGAATTCGTCCGCCGATTCGCCGTCGCCCGGAATCATAGGCTTACCGGTCACGATGGCGATGGGCGCGAGTTTCCGGATGAACGCGCCTCGTGGCCAGACGTCGTGTGTTCCGGCTATCCCCATGGGCACGACGGGGACACGCAGCGCAGCGGCCAGAAGCGCCGGTCCCTTTTGCAAAGGCTGCACCTTGCCATCCTGGGCGCGGGTGCCTTCCGGGTACACCCAGAGAATCAGTCCGCGCTCGAGACCCGCCCTGGCCATGCGCATTCCGGACATCAGGTTCCTGTCCGCGTCCACCGGAACGATGCGGCACATGCCCGCAAGCTGCCGCATTGCCGGAGCGCGAAAGTAATGGCTGAGGCCCAGCAGAAACAAGCGGCTGAATGTGGCGTATGGCATTGTGCTGACTGCGGCGGGCGTATCGAGGAAACTCGCATGATTCGGACAGATCAGGAATGGCGGTTCAGGGAAATCGGACTCCCGCCGAACGCGCAGGCGGAACAAAGTCCGCAGGCAGAGATTCAGCGCCCGTCCGGCGGCGAACCAGAATCGTTCCAGAAAAATCCGGCGGCGCAGATACTGCCGCGCAACGGAAACCTCGCGCGGGCTGAGCGGCGATCGAATCAGTTCCGTCCAGTCCGTCCAGTTGCTCTCGCGCACTTCGGTCGAGGACTGGCGGCGGACCAGTTCCGCCAGATCTTCCACCGTCGAGTATTCTCCGGACCGCGATCCGTCCATCGGAATTCCGAAAGCCTGTTCGATGTTGCTGAGGAGTTCCACGCGCTCGAGGGAGTTCAGGCGGAGATCGAATTCGAGGTGCGTCGCGGGTTCAAGCCCGGCGATTTGCGGGCGCATTTTTCGAATCAGATCCGCCACCGCCTGCTCCACCGGATCGAGCGGCGCAACTTCAATGGCCGCGTCTTTGTGCGTCGCCATCGCCGCCAGCTCCCGGATTCTGAATCGCTGCAGCTTTCTGGTTGTTGTGCGGGGCAAGGGGGCATCGAAGATCTTCACGCCGGCGGGTCTCTTGTAAGCGGGCAATCTTCTTGACGCCGCTGCAATCTGGTCCCGCACTCGTCCAGCTTCCGGTACGCCCGGCTTCGGATAGACGGCGCAATGCAGATGCGCGCCATCTGCTTCCTCCACTCCCACCAGACAAATCTCGTGAATCAGGTCGCATTTCGCCTGGAAATACTCTTCGAGTTCTTCCGGAAACACGTTCTTGCCGGAGCTGAGGACAATCACGTCTTTCGCGCGGCCGGTAAGGTGAAGCGCGCCCGACGCGTCGAATCGGCCGAGATCGCCCGTGCTCAGCCAGCCGTTCTGAATCGCGCTGGCGGTGGCTTCCGGATCGCGCCAGTACGCCTGCATCACGTTTTCGCCTCGGATGAGGATCTCGCCGATACCCTTTGCGTCCGGGTTCACGATGCGCACTTCACAGTGCTCGACCGGCCGCCCGGACGAAAGCCCGCCATTGCGATCGAGCGGCGTAACCGTCGCGAGGCCGGAGCATTCCGTCAACCCGTACGCCTGAAACATCTGGAACCCGAGGTCGGCGAAAAATGCCGCCGATTTTGGATTGAAATACGCTCCGCCCACGCCGAAAGCCCGCAGCTGCCCCCCGAAACGCGCGTGGATCGGGCGGAAAAAAATCCGGCCCGCGCGCCATCCAAAACGCCTGCGCAGCATGCCCGCAATTCCCAGCAGCACTCCGAACGCGCGTCGTTTCGCGCTCGGCTGCCGCGAGATCTCATCCCTTATTCGCCGCTCGATCTGGTAATAAAACTGAGGAACGCAAAGAAACGCCGTGATCCGCTCCTGTTCGAATGTTCGCCTCAGGCTTTCCGGATCCAGCAGATTCAGGTAGATCACGCGGCAGCCGGTGAACACGGGCGCAAGCAGATTCGCGAGCAGCGGCATGATGTGGAACAGCGGCAGCACCGAGAGCACGCGATCGGAAGGGCCCAGTGGAAACACCTGCAGCATGTCCATGATGCTGCGCGCCAGATTCCGGAAGCTGAGCAGAACGCCTTTCGGCTTTCCCGTCGTGCCTCCGGTGTAAAGAATCGCCGCGTGATCGTCCGGATTGCGCCGGGCCAGAGGCAGCGGAATCTCTGCCGCATTCGCCCCAGGTTGCAATTCGTCCGTCAAGATCACGTGGCTCACAGAGGAAGTGCCATCCGCGATTTCACGCGCCTCGTCGCGAAACCGCGGAGATGCGATCAACAGCGCTGCCTGGGAATGGTCCGTCACGCCCGCCAGCGTGGAAATGCTCGCCATCGTATCCAGCGGTACGGCGATGGCGCCGGCGCCCAGAGCGGCGATAAACGCAACGCCCCAGCGCGGCTGGTTCTCCATCAGGATCGCGACGCGGTCCCCGGGCTGAACTCCGCGCC
Source organism: Bryobacterales bacterium (assembly GCA_027450225.1). Taxonomy (GTDB): domain Bacteria; phylum Acidobacteriota; class Terriglobia; order Bryobacterales; family Bryobacteraceae; genus BOG-234. The sequence goes on from DAIDJK010000148.1 coordinate 3,611, forward strand.
CGGCTATTTCGGCGCTCAGGTATCGAATTTCCGCCGCGAACCGTTCCCAGTTGATCGACTCCCGGCCTGCCGGGCCGATGCTCTCGAGAGCGGTCTCCGCCCCGCGTGTGGCGGCATGCGCAGCGATGGGTCCGAAAAGGTCGAAGCTGAAGTCGCTTTGTCTGGCCGCCGCTTCAGCCATGCGAGTCGGGCAGGGTGTGCATTTCCACGTTGCGCATGGACGCCAGCGGTTCACCGGCCGTCGTAGTCCAGTCGATGTCGCACAGAAACTTCGACTGCGTGACCGGCTTCGCGTGGACCTCGCAGATGGCCGTGCCGGGAGTTCCGCCGGCCTCGAACATTTCGAAACTGCCGATCGCGGTGGGCAGCGAGAGCCGGTTCAGCGCATGGTAGCCCCAGAGCCGCGCCAGTTGCAGCCCGCCGTCGAGCAGGGCCGCATCGCAAACGAACAGCGGCTTCGGCCATCCCAGTTCCGTGCGCCCCGCGAGCAGCGCGCGAATCCCGGATTGGCTGATGCCCTCGAGTTCACGTACAGCATGGAAAGCAGGTCCGTGAAAAAGCAGCCGGCCGTAGATTTCGTCGAGGCCCCACGGCGCCGGTTCCAGGCCGCTCAGTGGGCGCGGTCTCGCCGAACCCCGGGGGTTCTGCCTCTCGTGCGACAAAACCGCTTCATAGTGCCGCGCGCCGTCCCGCCCGACAATCTCGAATCGCCCTTCGCTTCCGGCCTGAACGGTCAGCAGATTCCCGCCATTGGTGAAGCCGTCCAGGCGGATTCCTTTCAATACCTTCAGATCGCGCCACACCGCCGGCCTTGCCGCCCCGGAAGCCTGAATGAACAGATCCAGCGCTCCCACCACCGGAAAAACGGGAACGTCCTGAATCTGGTGGTCGGCCAGCACGGGAAACGTCCGCTGGTTCACGACCACACGCAACTGCGCCGTCGCCGGCGCCAGAGGCGCTCCCAGAACCACCTCCACGTCGTCGTTGCCGCCCCGCATAATCTCGTCGACGAACAATCGCCCGCCTTCCGCAGCGGATATCAGGCGCACGCCTCGTTCTTCGAACTGTCTCCGGAGCCCGGGCGTGACCATGCCGCCATCCCATGGGCCCCAGTTCATCGCCTTCACCCGAACATTGCCCCCGCGTCTTCGCCATTCCGCATGAGCCATGCGGTTGAGCGTCTCGTTGGCTGCGGCATAGGCGGCCTGCCCCTGATTCCCATACCTCGCCGCCACCGAAGAGAAGATTGCGATGAAGGAAAGAGGATCGCCTGCCGTGGCGGAAAGCAGCGCGTCCAGTCCTGCCACCTTCACGCTGAATACGTCTTCGAATTGTTCCGGCGAAAGATCGCGGATCAGCCGGTCCGCCAATGTGCCCGCGCCGTGAATCACCCCGTGCACGGGTCCCCATTCCCGCCGCGCGTCTTCGATCGCCGCGTGCAGCCCGCGCGCGTCCCGAATGTCGCACGCGGCGTAACGGACCTCCGCGCCGGCGCGCTTCAGTTCTTCCAGGTTGCTTTGAATCTCGCGCGCCGCGAGAACACGCGCCGCTTCCCCGGCAAGAGCCGCCGGATGAATCGGGCGGCCCTGCTTTTTCGCCTGTTCGACCAGAGCCCGCTTCAGCTCCGGCTCGCTTTCCACGCCCGCGCAGCAGGCAGGTTCAGGCGTCTGGGCTGTTCTTCCCAGAATCAATACCCGCGGACGCGCGCCGCGCGCCAATGCGATGAGCGCCGTTGCGGTGACGCCCCGCGCCCCGCCGGTTGCGATCAGAAACGGCCGGTCGGGAAGTTCGAGCGCGGCGCCTCGGGCGGGTTCCTGTTGCAGCTCAGGCGTAATCCGCACGCCGTTTCGCAGGCCGATTTCCCTCTCGGGTCCGCCTTCCAGCAGCTCCTCCTGCAGAGCGGCGGCAATCTCATCCGCCGAACGCTCCGCAGCCGCGATATCGATGGCTTTCACCCTGGTGCGAGGCCATTCGAGCGCGGCGGTTTTCGCAAGGCCCGAAAGGCCCCCGCTCCAGGCGCGTCCCATGGACGCAGGCGCGAACTCGCCGCCCGTGTCCTGAACCGTCACGAACAATCCGCCGGTTTCGCCCATCTGCGCGGCAATCGCTTTCGCGCAGAGGAACGCGCTCTTTTGCGCCTCCAGCGCCTCAGCGGGTCCGCTCACGGCTGTGATGCCGCCAAGGAAGATCACCGCGCGGCAACCGGAATGCACTTCCGCGACGGCTTCAGCCGGGTAGCCGCTGTCGGTCAGACGCTGCGCAAGCTTCCCCGCGACTTCGCCGCCTCCCACAATCGCGATGGGCCCGTCATCCGCATCGACAATGCTGTAGCCGATTGCGGGCGCGGGTCTCATCCGCAGTACCTGCCGCAGCTCGGGCGCCTCTTCAGCCGGTTCGCTGCCGGGAGTTGAAAACGAATCCAGCCAGCCGACAATGTCGCCGATGGTCCGCAGTTTCACCAGCTCCGCCTGATCCAGATTCGCCGCCTCGCCGTACGATTCCTGCAGCGCCGAAAAGATTTCCACGCGCTTGATGGAATCGATTCCAAGATCGGCTTCGAGCGCCATCGACGCTTCCAGCATTTCGGCGGGATAGCCCGTCTTTTCCGCGATCAGTTGCAGTACAACCGTTTTGGCATCGGAGCGCGACGTTTCCTTCGCCGCCGCCGGCTGGGTTCCGCCCTGCCGGAACGATTCGATCCAGGTGACGATGTCACCGAGCGTTCTCAGCTGGGACAGCGCCGTCTGGTCGAGTTCCGCCAGCGGAGCGAAGCGTTCCTGCATGGCGGAGAAGATCTCCACGCGCTTGATGGAATCGATCCCGAGATCCGCTTCGAGCGCCATCGAAGCTTCCAGCATCTCTGTCGGATAGCCCGTCTTTTCCGCAACCGTGGACCAGAGAATGGTCCGCGCATCGGCGAATTCCTGCGCCGGGGGCGCAGCCGGAACCGGCGCGGCCACAGGTATTGGGCTTGTGACGGCGGCCACTTCCGGCGAAGGAGGTGGCGCCGCAAATGGCGAAGGGAGTGGTGCAGGAGGCGGCGCAGGCAGCGCCTGCGTCACCGGGAGACCGGTTCGCTGTTCCATCGCCGGCAGCTCCGGAGCGGGCCGTCCGAGCACGGCGAAATAGGCGTTCTGCAGCGCGGAGACCACGTCCCGATGTCCCTGTGCAAGGTTCTCCTGCCACAGCCGATGCGCATTGGTTACGGATTCCTGAAAGACTCTATACGCTTCGAGCGCATCGCTCGGCGCCGCGGGACTCGGGGCAGCAGGCTGCGCCGCCCTTTCCGGCGGCCCGGGCGGAACCGGTTTCGGCAGCGCGGCCGCGCCGCCCTGTGGCGGATACGGCCTCGCGTAGTTTCCTCCATTGATGGAAACCGCGAACCGGTTCTTCGCTGCTGAATTGTCGCTCTCCAATTCGTATCCTTCCCTCAGTGCCCGCAGATTCAGTTCGTGCCCTTCTACCGCCAGCCTCCCCAAAGCGTGCCACAGGGAGGTAACTCCATTCACTCCCGGCCGGTCACAGGCAATCGCGACGTGCGGCAGGCCCTCCAGATTCGCCGCCACCAGTGGCGTCAACACGCCGCCCGGCCCCACTTCGATGAAGGTGCGGCTCCCATCCTCATGCATCCGCCGGATCATTTCGGCGAAACGAACCGGTCCGCAAATCAGTTCCGCCAGCGCCCGACGCGCAGCCGGCGCCGCATCTTCCAGCCGTCCGGCGTGGAAGTTCGAATAAAACGCAATTCCCTGCGGCTCGAACGGAACCGAATCGAGGAACCGGCGGAACTCCCCTGCGGCCGGAGCCATCAGCGGTGAGTGGAATGCGGTCGAAACCGGTAGCGGCGTCACCTGCGCGCCTAGTTGCGCCAGTTTCCGCCGCGCCTGCTCGATCTGCGGCGCGGCCCCGGAGAGCACGTTCTGCCGCGGAGCATTCCGGTTCGCGATTTCCAGATCGAGTCCCCATTCGCCGATCAGCCGCGCCAGTTCCGCCTCCTCCATGCGCACCGAAAGCATGCCCGCGGGTACGGGCGAAGCTTCGGCCAGCAACTCGCCCCGCCGCCGGGCGGTTTTTAGCATCGCCTCGAAATCCAGCCAGCCCGCTGCGTAGAGAGCCGGAATTTCTCCGAAACTGTGGCCGGCCACCGCATCGGCCCGAAGCCCCGCCTTGCGCAGGACGTTCAGGATCGCCGCGCTCGCCACGCCGATCGCAGGTTGCGCCCGGTCGGTCGCGGTCAGCCGTGCGCGCTGCGCTTCTGCTTCGTCCGCATTCGCCGGTGGGGCGGGGAAGACCAGCCGCGCGATATCCGGAGCCCGGTCCCACACGGCTCGCGCTTCCGGCCACATCATCGCCACATCCCCGGTCATCCCGACGAATTGACTTGCCTGGCCGGGGAACAGGAAGGCCACGCCTCCACCGGCCGGCTCGCCACTCCGGAAGAACACGCCCGGCGCGAATGCATCGCGTTCCGCGGCGATCCCGTCGGCCACAGCCCTCAGCTTTGCCCGCAGATCTTCAAAGGACTCCGCCACCACCGCCAGGCGATACGGAAGCCGGCAATCGAAACTGTCCTGTGTCTGCCGCGCCACATGCGCCAGCGAACGCCCCGCGGACGAAACGATGCGCTCCGCTTCCGCCCGCAGCCCGGATCGGCTGGCGGCGGAAAGCAGCGCCAGTTCCGAAGGCGGCGTCCAGCGAAGCGGAGGCTTTTTCCCGTCGCCCGTGTACTCCTCGAGCGCCAGATGGAAGTTGGTTCCGCCGAAGCCGAACGAACTGAGCGAAGCGCGCCGCGGATGGTCCGCTCCCCGAACCCAGGGGCGCGCCCTGGCGTTCAGGTAGAACGGGCTGTTCGGCAGATCCAGATCCGGATTCGATTCCTCGGCCTTCAGCGTCGGTGGCAGCGTCTTTTGATGCAGCGCCATCACGATCTTGAACAGTCCCGCCGCGCCGGCCGCCGCCTTCGTATGCCCCACCTGCGATTTCACTGAGCCCAGTGCGCACCATTGTCCGGTTCCGGGTTTGGCTCCAGTCGCGGAAGAACCGAACACCTCATTGAGCGCCGCGAATTCCGCCGTATCGCCGGCGGCGGTGCCGGTGCCGTGCGCCTCTACCAGTTCCACCGTCTCCGGGCCGTACCCGGCCGATTCGTACGCGCGGCGCAGCGTACGCGCCTGGCCCTCCGCCCGCGGAGCGTAAATGCTTTTGCTCCGGCCGTCCGAGCCGCTGCCGATGCCGCGAATCACAGCGTAAATCCGGTTGCCGTCCCGTTCCGCGTCCCCCAGGCGCTTCAGCGCCACCATTCCGAGACCCTCGCCCAGAACGGTTCCGTCCGCATTCTTCGCAAACGGCCGGCAGTCTCCGGTAGGCGACAACGCCGGCGTTTTCGAGAAGCAGACATACATCGGGATGTCGTTGAACGTATCCACGCCGCCCGCGATCACCAGATCCGAGTTGCCGAGCTGCAGCTCGCCCATCGCCATGCCCACTGCGGCCAGCGAACTGGCGCATGCCGCGTCCGTGATGAAGTTGGCGCCGCCCAGGTCGAACCGGTTGGCAATGCGCCCCGCAACCACATTCCCCAGCAGCCCCGGAAATGTATTTTCCTGCCAGGGCGTATAGGAGCTGGAGATTCGCTCGCAGATCTCGCGCGCCTGGTCCTCGGGAATGCCGCTTTCCCGCAGCGCCTTCAGCCATACCGGCCTTTGCAGGCGGCTGGCCGCTTCGCAGATCAGCTCCTGGCCGGAAGTCACGCCCAGAATTACGCTGGCCCGCGACCGGTCCACGTCCTGAAACTGTGAACCCAGCGCGTCCTCGAGCACGCGTTTCGCAACGATCAGCGCAAGCAGCTGCGAAGTGTCCGTAGCCGCGATCGCCGTCGGCGGAATGCCGAATTCCATCGGATCGAATTCGATGTCCTGAAGGAACGCTCCCCGCTTGCAGTAGGTTTTGTCCACCGCGCGCGGATCGGGATCGTAATGGTCTTCAATCAGCCAGCGCGTCGCCGGGACGTCCGTAATCAGATCGCGTCCCGCCAGAATGTCTCGCCAGAATCCATGGGCGTCCTGTGAGCCTGGAAATAATGCGCTCACTCCCACTACGGCAATGGGCTCAGCCGGCAACAGCGTATTCCCCGAAGGTCTCAGTCTTCGCTCCTGCTGGTGAAGTGAAAGGTCGCGGCCTGAACGTGAACAACGCCGCCGGCGCCGGAACCCCGAACGAGGCGATCTGATGCGCGCGCGTAATGCTGGCCGCGCCATGCATCAGATTCAGCGCAATCTCCGCCACCGTGCGGTTGGATACCTCTTCGAGGAACGAACCTGCCACCCATTGATTGAATGCTCCCATCGCGGGACCGCACCATATTTGATAATCGATCTGCCGCGCTGCGTCCCCTTCGAGAGGCCAGCGGCTCGAAGCCCCCAGATACCACCGGAACACCAGAGCCATCTTGTGCCGCGGTTCGCTTTCCGCGCGCGTGATTTCCTGCGGACGCCGCTGCGCGAAATATTCCCGCGTTTCCCGCCACACGGCGCTCACCGGCTTGCGAAAGTGGTCTTTCTCGAGCGTGGCAATCGCATCCGGCGGCAGGTGATCCAGCGTCTCGTACCGGCGGTAAAGATCGAAAAGCTTTGCGGCGCGGACGGGAAACATGGTGCCGCGCTTCAGCACCTGCACCCTGACGCCCTGCTCGAACATGTCGCCCGCCGGAGCCATCATCACATCTGCAGGCGCCGCCTGAGCCAGCAACCGCTTCGCCGCCTCGCTTTGGCCGCTCTCTCGCGTACACTGGTTCACCGAGCCGGTCAGCACGTACGCCGCGCCCATCGCGAAAGCCGCCGCCACAGCGCCCGGCACGCCGATTCCGCCCGCGGCGCCCACCAGCGGCGCGGTCTTCCAGCCAAACCTGCCGCGCAGTTCTTCGGCCAGCGCCAGAATCGCCGGCAGAAGCACTACCAGTGCCCCGTTGTCCGTGTGGCCTCCCGAATCCGCTTCCACCGTCACATGGCTGGCCACCGGAAGCCGCTGCGCCAGATTCGCCTCCTCGCGCGTGATCGCCTTCTTCTCCACCAGGGAATCGAGCATCGCCGCCGGCGCGGGCGAGAGAAAATGGCGCGCCACTTCTGTCCTCGATACTTTCGCGAACAGATGATTCCTGCGCACGATCGTTCCATCGCTCCCGAGCCGCAGCCCGTGGCACGCATAGCGAACGGCCGATGGCCGCAGATTCATGAATGCCGATGCCGAAACCCGCGTGACTCCGTGCCGCAGGTAGATATCCACCGTTTTTTCTTCGATTTCGGGTTCCGCGGGCGAGTGAATCAGATTCGAGCCCCACGCCCGTTTCCCGCAGCGCGACGCGAGATCCACCACGGATTTCTCTATCCGCTCGATCGACAGGCCGGCCGCGCCGAAAAAACCGAGCATTCCGTGTTCGGCGATGGCTTCCACCATCTTCGTAGTGGCGATGCCGTTGGCCATTTCACCGCAGATATACGGGTATCGCAGCCCGTGCGCCGCGTTCATCGCGCCCCCGCCCAGATTGGACGCCGATAGCCCTGGCAGCACCGCTTCTGCGCCGTCGCCGCCGTCGCTCACCGGCGCGCACCGCCGCGCTCCATCGGGTTCGCCAATGATGCGGACGGCGAGATCGGGTCTCGCCACGGCATGGCGCAGCGCATCATCCTGGGAAACGTGCATTAAGAGTTGGAGCCTGCTGAGGTGTCTGTCAGATTATACTGACCCGCGTTGCCTGCATCGGCCGGAGACGCTCCGCTCCGGCCGGAATTGCAGGGCTCAGCCCGCTGCTCAGCGGCCCTTTTACTTGCCGGCCTCGGTCAAAGCGTACAGCGAATCGCCCGCGCCCACCAGCACGAATTGTTTCCCGTCCAGCGTATACGTCGAGGGACCGTTGCTCACGGAAGACATCAGGCGCTGGTGCCAGAGTATTTTCCCTGTCGCCGGGTCGAAGGCCGTCAGGTTTGAGGCGTCTCCCGTAAAAAGCAGATGTCCCGCGGTCGTCAGGATTCCGCCAGTCATTCCGCCGCCGAAGCCCTGCTGCTTCACTTCGTGCTTCCACCGCACATTGCCGTTGTGGATGTCGATGGCGAACAGCGCCGAACGCGAATCGAAGTTTCCGCCGCCACCGCCGCCGTAGCCTTCCGGATGCGCCGATGTGTCGTACAGGTACGCGATCCCGTAACCTTCCGTGCCGTTCACGTAGAACAACTGCGTTTGCGGATCGTAGCTCGGCGGAGGCCAGTTCGTCGCTCCCATCGCCGGCATATCGATCATCGAGCCGTCAACCTTCGGCTCCTTGGCGGGATTCGGGATCGGCTGGCCTTTGGCATCCACTCCCTTCGCCCAGTTCCCCGTACCCGAGAAGGGCTTCGAAACCAGCGCCTTGCCGTTCGTCCGGTCCAGAACGAAAAACCAGCCGCAACGGCCCGCCTGCGCCAGCAGTTTGCGCGGTTTTCCGTCGATCGTCGCGTCGAAAAGCACCGGAGTCTCCACGTTGTCCCAGTCGTGCGTGTCATGTGGTGAGGCCTGGAAATACCACGCGAGTTTCCCCGTATCCGGATTGAGCGCCACGATGGACGCCGTATAGAGATTGGCGCCTTCGCGTCCCTGGCCGGCAAACACCGGATTTGCGTTCCCGGTTCCCCAGTAAATAAGATTCAATTCCGGATCGTATGTGCCTGGCAGCCACGTCATCCCGCCGCCATGGTCCATCGCGTCCTGATTCGGCCACGTCTCGGAACCGGGGTCGCCCATTTTCAGCGGCTCGCTCCACCACTTCCACTGCACGTCGCCCGTTTCCGGGTCGCGCGCTTCCAGATAGCCGCGCACGTCCATGGCGTCCCCGCCCACTCCCACCAGCACGTGATTCTTCACGATCAGCGGCGAAATCGTCGTGAAATACTGCAGTTTCTCGTCAGCGACTTTCTTCCGCCACCGCTCTTTTCCGTCCTTCGCGTTGAGCGAAATGAACCAGCCGTCCGGCGTCAGGAAATAGAGCCAGTTGCCGTACATCGCCACGCCGCGCTGCCCCACCAGGTGCCCGCCGTGGTCTTCGAAATCGTACTGCCAGAGTTCCTGGCCGTTGTGCGCGTCAACCGCGAAAACGTGATCGGGAATCGTGAAGTACAGGATTCCGTTCACCAGCAGCGGCGTCGACTTGATGGTCGGACCGCCCACCCCGCGCTGCGGACCCACGCTGGTGATCCGGTAAATCCAGTCGATTTTCAAGCGGTCCACGTTCGACTGGTTGATCTGCGTCAGGTCGCTGAACCGGCGCCCCGAATAATCACCGTTATAGGTCGGCCATACGTCCGCCGGCTGATGGAACAGCTTCAGCGTATTCGGGTCCAGCGCCTGTCCCGGCAGCAACAGCGGAACCAGGAACAACATCCATCCGTAAAATTTCATCTTCCCTCTCAATGGCTCCGTTGCATCGCGCGTGGTTACACGTTCGCGCGCATCCCAACGGAAAGTCATCCCCGGCGCGGATCTCTGCCACCCCGCGGCCGGCATCGCGTCACACTCCGCCGCCGCGCGCAGAGCGGACCCGAAGACGCCCATAATTCTATACTCCGCTCGCGCCGGTTTGGGTTGCCTCTTTTGTAGTAATTCTCCGCGCGTCCTGTGCCCGTAGTGGGACATTCGATCTGCAGGCGGTTCATCCCCTGGACAAAGGCCAGGGCAACCCCTCCGCAATCCGGGTTCTTTCAAGGGCCGTGGCGTTTGTCTTTCCGCTTCCCGCGCCGCGAATGATATTTATAATCTTCGGCCAGTCGCCGGAATCGAGTCGAAATCTCATGAACAACCGTCATCTCGCCAGCGTGGCCGCGGCCCTGTGGATAATGCTCGGCTGCGCTGCCGCCGCCACCGCCCAGCCGCCTTCATCAGCGCCCGCTGCTCCGCAAAAGCCGTATCGCGAGCGCCTTCTTGAGAAGGCCCGAAGCGGTGATGCCGACGCCGCCTTTGAACTCGGGAAGAATTACGAGACCGGCAGAATCGGCCTGCCGAAAGATATCGCGCAGGCCCAATACTGGTACCGCCAGGCCGCCGACCGCGGCGATGCTTACGCCGCCGCCAGCCTCGGTATCCTGTTCAATTTCGGCAAGGGCGTCACGCGCGATAACGTCCAGGCTTATATGTGGTACGAAGTGGCGATCGCCGGCCTCACGGGCGGCAACAAAGACAGCGTCCTCGAACTCCGCGATGCTCTCTCCAGACAATTGACGCCTGACGAAATCGCGAAAGCCGGCGATCTCGCGAAGAAATGGAAGGCGGCCAGACAGCAGTGATTTCGGCCGCCACGGCTCTCCGCACCCCGCGCGCCCAGGCCCAGGCAACAAAACCGGCGCGCTGCAAACGGGTTCTTCACTTCGTTTTTCCTGTCATTGCTGCCATCGCGTCGGCCGGCTGCGGGCAGCAGGCTCCGCCGCAAAGCGACCGGCCCATCGGCAAAATCATCACCATCGAGGCGCCGCTCGGGCTGCCGCCCATTCCCGTGCCCGCCGACGATCCTGAAACAGCCGAAGGCGTCGAACTCGGCCGGCGTCTGTTTTATGAACGCCGCCTTTCCGCCGGCAACGTCTTGTCCTGCGCCTCCTGCCACAACCCCCAGCTCTGCTTCACCGACGGGCAGAAACATTCCACCGGCTTTCAGGGCAAGACCGGAACGCGTAACGCGCCCACCGTCATGAACGCCGCTTATTTTCCCTATCAGTTCTGGGACGGACGCGCCGCCAGTCTCGAAGATCAGGCCGCCGGCCCCATCGCCAATCCCGTGGAAATGAACCAGACTCACGACATCTCGGTCTCGAAGCTCAATGCCGATCCGTCCTATCGGGCCGCTTTCGAGAAGGCCTTCGGTCCCGGGCGCATCACCATCAATCGCGTCGAAAAGGCCATCGCCAGTTTCGAACGAACCCTGATCAGCGGCGATTCCCCGTTCGATCGTTATCAGTTCGGCGGCGACAAGACAGCCCTCAGCCCGGCTGCCATTCGCGGCCTCGCCATCTTCCGCGACCAGTCCAAAGGCAACTGCGCCGCCTGCCACACCATCGGTCAGAATTACGCCCTGTTCACCGACGGCAAGTTCCACAACATCGGCGTCGGCGTGGATGGCGAAGGCAATCTTGTCGATCAGGGCCGCTACAGCGAGACGAAACTGGATCCCGACCGCGGCGCTTTCAAAACGCCCACGCTCCGTAACGTCGCCCTCACCGCGCCCTATATGCACGACGGCAGCCTGAAAACACTGCGCGATGTGGTCGATTTTTACGCCGGCGGCGGCAATTCCAATCCGTATCTCGATCCGAAAACCAGGGAGATCAAACTGTCCGCCCAGGACCGTGCCGATCTCGTCGAATTCCTCCAGTCGCTCACCGGCAAATTACCGGCGGATGCAGGTCCTCCGGCCGAAACGCGGACCGAACAATCTGAATGAAATTACATACCGTCTTCTTCCCCATCTGCTGCGTCGTTTTTGGAAGCTGTTCCACGCCCGCGCATAAAGAGGCGAAAAGCGACGCCGCCCCGGCGCCCGTCTATTTCAAGATCGATCCTGCGACTGCGGGAACGCTCGCCGGCGTCGTCAGATTCAAGGGCGCAAAGCCGCATCCGAAGCCGGTCGATATGACCAGCGATCCCGCCTGCGTGGACGCGCACCACGGAAAACCTCACGACGAATCGCTCGTCGTCGATGCCAAAGGCGATCTGGCCAACGTATTCATCTATGTCAAGAGCGGCCTCGAGGGCAGGAAGTTCGAAACGCCCTCGGATCCCGTCACAATCGATCAGCAGGGTTGCTGGTTTGAACCCCGCATCGCCGGCATTCAGGTCGGGCAAACGCTCAAAGTCGTCAACTCAGACCCGGTCACTCACAACATCCATCCCATGGCCGAGGTGAACCGCGCCTGGAATCACAGCCAGGGCGCCGGGGATCCGCCCATTTCCAGGAAATTTCTCAAGCCCGAGATCATGATCCCTGTGAAATGCAACATTCACAGCTGGATGCACGCCTATATCGGCGTCCTCGATCATCCGTATTTCGCCGTCTCGGGCAATGACGGAAAATTCCGCATTTCCAATCTTCCTCCGGGCGATTATGTCGTTGAAGCGTGGCAGGAAAAACTGGGTACTCAGCAGCAGAAAATAACCATTCCGCCGTCCGGCGCAGTCGAAACGGCGTTCACATTCAAAGGAGAATAGCCCGTGCCCCGTTTCCACTACCTTATTTCTGCGGCCTGTTTCGCCGCTCTTCTGGGCGGTTGTTCCAGCCCGCCGCCCGCCCGCCAGGCAGAGCAAAACGCCGCGGAGAAGCCCTGGACTTACAGGCTCTACGTCAGTAACGAAGTTTCCGGAAATATGTCCGTAATTGATCCGGAAACTTATCAGGTGCTCGCCACCATTCCTCTCGGCAAGAGGCCGCGCGGCATCCATCCCAGTCCCGATCGCAAAACGATTTACGTCGCTCTCAGCGGTTCGCCCATCGGTGGCCCCAATGTCGATGAGAGTACGCTCCCGCCGCCCGACAAGACCGCCGACGGCATCGCCGTTTTCGATGTGGCGCAGAACAAAGTCGTCCGGACCCTCAAAGCTGGCTCCGATCCCGAGAATTTCGATGTCAGCAGGGACGGCAGTCAGATCTTCATCTCGAACGAGGATGAGTCCGCCGTCAGCATCGTGGATGTGGCTTCGGGCGCGGTCGTCAAATCTTTCAAACTGGGAGCGCAGCCGGAGGGCGTCAAAGTGTCGCCGGATGGCAAACTCGTCTGGGTCACGTCTGAAGAAACCGGCACTGTTTCCGTGCTCGATCCTGTTGCCGGCAAAATACTGAAGTCGTTCAAGGTCGGCCACCGGCCACGGTCCGTCGCATTCATGCCGGATGGCAAAAAGGCCTACGTCAACGCCGAGAACGATGGCACGGTCGTGATCGTGGACGCGGTGAGGGGCAAAATGACGGGCACGATTCCGCTCGGCAAGCCCGGCCTGGTCAAACCCATGGCGGTCCTGATGTCACCGGACGGCTCGCGTCTGTTCGTCAGCACCGGCCGCGGACACGACGTGTTTACCATCGATACGGCCACCAACAAGGTGCTCGGGTCGGTCAACGTGGGCCAGCGCCCCTGGGGCATCGGGCTTTCGCCGGACGCGAAGACCCTCTATTCGGCCAACGGACCCTCGAATGATATCTCGGTGATCGATGTCGCGAGCAACGCGGTGGTCAAAAAAATCCCCGCCGGTTCGAGCCCGTGGGGCGTCATCGCGCTCGAGCACTACTGATTCCCCGCAATATCTGTACGGCGTTTCGGAAATCGTCTCGGCCCTGATGCTGCAATTTCCGTGAACTTACTGATTTATTGGTGCGGATGAGAGGACTTGAACCTCCACGACCTTGCGATCACTAGAACCTGAAAGTGCTTGACAGGGTTTCGTGGGGTATCGTGTTTTGTGTTTTCAGCGGTTTCCGCGCGGCGAGTTTTCGTTGAGTATCCCGGATTCGCGGCAACACCCTTACAAGACCGTTAACAGTTTTCGGGGTTCATCGTCGTTCAGGGAACGGTGATTACCGCTCTGATCCGACTGCGCGATCCGAAGCGCGCCCGCCAACTTTGCGGCTGAACGATAAACCAGGTGGCCAGCGCGCCGCCCGGGCTTAGAGCTTTCCCCTATAGGCGCGCGTCATTGCCATGAGCGAGAGCATGAAGTCAAGGGCTGGTTGATCTCGAAAGCAACACGGCGGCCGCTCAATGCTGCACGGTTTTCTGCAGTTCCGCGGACTGGTGCGCCGTTTTCAGCAAGCGGACATCGAGTCGGAACGCCAACTGGATCATGAAGGGTGATCCGGGGAAAATCGGGATGTGCCGGGTTCAGTACAAAGTTGGGTTCACCGGAAACTACCGACGGGACCGCAAGCACTGCAGAACGCCGATGCTGAAGCCACTCGTCGCCGATTTTACGAGTGGCCTGTTGTTCGGCGACGTTCAAAGTCTCCCAATTATCCGGGAGTTCCTGCTCGCTGACGGACTCAATCATCAGCGCTTCGGGCAGGTCGGCTGAGGCGAGCACATATTTGTCCGGCAACACATCCGACAAGTGAACCACGATTTCAAGCACGGCCAGCGAACGATTCTCGCTGGCATAGATCACGCGACTGCCCTTGGAATTCCAGCGACCACCGAATCGATTTGCGTCTTCCCCATCAAAGGGCGGGTACTGTGCTCGGCAAAGCCGATAAACACGCATCAGCCGAGGACGCCGTACTCTATTCTGCCGAGGATGTCTTCGACTGCCTGATAGCCCTGCTCCGTTTGCGCAGCCTCAAGAGGGGTCTTGCCTTCGAGAGATGGGTTGGGCGCCTGCAGCCAGCGGAGTGCTTTCTCCTGGTTGGCGAAGACCTCACCCGCATGAACCGAGAGAGTCATTAATCGGGCGGGGGGAGGGAAATCTGCGATTTCCGACTGGCTCAACGTCCTCGCCATTAGTTGCCTCTCTTCACTATAACCGGCCTTCGGAAGGAAACGGCCTTCAGGAGAATTCCTCGGCCGCGTATTCGTCCAGGTCAGTTACCGGGCTTCCTGATTGTCCCGTGCGCAGGAGAAAATCGACCCTGTTTATGGCGGACACGTCCGCGGCGCGGCTGGAGGAAAGGCGGCCGAGTTCGAACAGCTTGACTGCCAGCAGAAATTTCGCTTCTGCGATAAAGGCTTCGCGGGTAAGGTGGCTCTACGGGAAGATAGTGTGTCATTTCCCGTAACCAACTGATCTTATTGGTGCGGATGAGAGGACTTGAACCTCCACGACCTTGCGATCACTAGAACCTGAATCTAGCCAAACGTTCCCCGCTGCTCCCCTGACCTCCTCGTTTCAATGACTTACAGGCAACTGACGCCCCACCGATCCCCTGATTGACCCGCATTCCCGCAGTCCGGCGCTACCCTCTCCGCTACCCTGATTCTAGCGCTCGGATGCTTTCCCGAACCTCTTCAAGGCCCGGGCGGGTTCGTATTTTGACCGAGCCGGCTGATCCCCGGACGGCCTCTCAAAATTCATCGCTCACCGCCATTCCGGCCTTCATTACAATGGGCGTCGCCGATTTGATGGACGGCTGACTACCTAT
>DAIDJK010000149.1 GCA_027450225.1 Bryobacterales bacterium
CGCGCACCAGTTGGGCCGTTTTGCCGAAGAAGGTGCGGGCCCCGGTGGCGGTGACGACGGCGGTGGCTACCCCGCGCCGCACGACGCCTCCCGCATAGCCGGTTCCTCCATCGGCGAGTTCCACGGGCCCGGATTCGCCGGTGACGGTGGAATGATCGACGAGGATGCTGCCCGAGGCGACGCGCACGTCGGCGGGGGCCATGTCGCCGGCGCGCAGGTAAATCAGGTCGCCGGGAACGATGCGTTCGGACGGGAGGCGCTGCCATGCGCCGTCGCGCTCCACGCGGGCGAGAATGGCGAGGCGGCTGCGAAGCAGATCGAGCGCGCGTTTGGCGTGGCCTTCCTGCGCGAAGCTGAGGACGGCGTTGAAGACGAGGAGAAAGGCGATGACGGCGGCTTCGGTGTTGCGGTGGAGCGCCAGCTCCAGAACAACGGTCGCTTCGAGCATCCAGGGGACGGGCGCGGAAAACTTCCGCAACAGTGCCAGAAGCGGGCGCTCGCGCTCTTCGGGAACTGCGTTCGGGCCGTATTGAGCGAGCAGTTCAGCGGCTTCTGCGGAAGTTAAGCCGCCTGGAACAGCGGACGAAGGCGACGCCATGCGGGTCTTCTCCAGACCATTGTGACGCCACCTTTATATTGGTGAGTTGCCGAAAGTTGCGTTTCTTTTCCCCGGACAGGGGTCGCAGTATGCCGGAATGGGCAAGTCTCTGGCGGAGGAGTTCCCGGCGGCTCGCCAGACGTTTGAAGAGGCGGACGACGCGCTCGGGTTTTCGCTCTCGAAGTTGTGTTTCGAAGGGCCGGATGAAGAACTGAAGCTGACCGAAAATACGCAGCCCGCGCTGCTGGCGGTTTCGACGGCGGCGTTGCGCGCGATGCGCGATTTCGCGCCTGCGCCGGATTACGTGGCTGGACACAGCCTGGGCGAGTATTCGGCCCTGGTGGCGGCGGAGTCGCTCGCGTTCACCGATGCGCTTCGGCTGGTTCGCAAACGCGGGCGGTACATGCAGGAAGCGGTACCGGCGGGCGTGGGCGCGATGGCCGCGCTGCTGAAGCTGCCCGAAGGCAAGCTCGATTCGATTCTGGCGGAAGCGGCGCAGGGTGAGATCGTTACCGCGGCGAATTACAACTCGCCCGACCAGATCGTGATCGCGGGAAACCGCGCGGCGGTGGAGCGCGCGATGGAACTGGCGAAGGCGGCGGGAGCCAAACGCGTGGTTCCGCTGCCGGTGAGCGCGCCATTCCATTGCCCGCTGATGCGGCCCGCGCAGGAGCGGCTGAAGCCGGACCTGGAACTGACCTCCTTCAACGACCTCGATACGCCGCTCGTGAACAATTTCGAGGCCCGCGAGATCCGGCTGGGCGACGATGCCCGCGAAGGACTGTATCACCAGATTCCGAACCCGGTGCGATGGACGCAGTCGATAAGATTTCTGGCGGAAAACGGAGTGGAGTCCTGGTACGAAGTTGGCGCGGGTAGCGTACTTACGGGATTGCTTCGGCAGAATGTTCCGGGCTCGCAGTGCGTAAGTTTTGGCGAAGCGAAGGACAGGAGTAAGTTCACCGCATCGTAGTTACATGCCGCTGTATTGCGAGATACCGGGAAGTTACTGTATAAGTTGCGTGACGGGCGCAACTTATTGACTGTGGTGATTAATATGAATTCATGGAAACAGTTTCGGCGCCCGGCTTAGCTCCAGAGGAGAGCCAGGCGACCTACGATACGGTCCTGAACGACCAGCCTGCAATCATAAAATACTTTCGTTTTCACAATGGCCGCGTCCGCTCCGAGATTCTCTCCTCGCTCGAAGCGGCGCAAAAACTCAACCATCCCAACCTGATCGGGATTCTGCAGTGGGGCGAGACCGAACTCGGCGGAGAAACGGTCGGTTACGCCATTATGGAGAAGGCGGACGACAATCTCGCGGCGGTGCTTCGCCACCGCCCGCTCGAGCCGGACGAGATGCGGGAACTGCTGGACGGCGTACTTCCGGCGCTCGAGTTTCTTCATGCGAAGGGATTCGTGCACTCCCGTATCCGGGCGAGTAACATCCTGGCCTGTGGAAATACCGTGAAAGTAAGTTCAGACCGGATTCGGTCTGTATCTTTGCCGAGGACGGTAGTGGAGCCGCCGCGGCTATACGATGCGCCGGAAACCGGGTCGGGACAGTTCAGTCCGGCATCGGATGTTTACTCGGTGGCGGTGCTGATTCTGGAAGCGCTGACGGGCGCGCCGCTCGAGAGCGGGATTCCGAATCTTCCCGCGCCTTTCCGCGAAATCGTGGAAGGCGGGATGAAGCGCGATCCGAAAGCGCGATGGACGCTGCACCGGATTCGCGAAACCCTGCATCCGGAAGCGGCGCGCTCGACGCCGTTCGCGTCGGCGCCGCCGTATGTCTATAAGGAACCCGCAGCGGCCGGCGAGAGACCGAAATACCGAAAGCTGGGCGCGGTGGCGATTGCGGGCGCGGTGGTGGCGGGTTCGGTTTGCGCGCTGCTGGTGCGAAGCGCGCACCAGGCGCAGCAGCCTCCGGCCACTCCGGCGCCCATGGTGAGATCGGCGGCGCATACGACGCCGTCGATGCCGAAAGCGGCGGCGGTGGAACCGGCGGTGGAAACGCACGGCAGGTGGGCCATTGTGGGCGCCGCGTACCGCAGGCAGGCGGATGCGGAAAAGCGCGCCGCGGCGATCCGGAACAAACATCCGCAATTGAGGGCCGACGTTTATCCGGCGACGCCGGGCGCTCGGCGCTACCTGGTGGTGCTGGGCGAAGCGGAATCCCGGAGCGACGCAAAGAAAGTAGCGAGGAAGGCGAGGAGCCAGGGGGCGCCGCGCGGCGTGTACGTGACGCGGTTGGAATAGCGGCGGCCCCTGCAAAAACGCAGGAGCCGCAGCGACTTCTCCGGTACACTCAGAGGGAGCGTCCACATGCGCATCCTGCTGCTCGCTCTCACCGTTACCGCGTTTATGGCCAGGGCCGATTCTCCGCTTGCGATCATGATCCAGCGCAACCTCGCGTCCGGAGACTTGAACGGGGCGAACCAGACGCTCGGCGAATATCGCAAATCGCTCGGCGTCACGTCCGAATATCTGGAGGGGCTGTCGTGGATCGGCCGGGCGAAACTGGCGCAGAAGGAATATGGCGCCGCGCTCGAAAATGCGCGCGTGGTGCGCGAGGCGGCGCTTGCCCAGTTGAAGACCCGCAAGCTGGATTCCGATGCCAGCCTGCCGACGGCGCTGGGCGCTGCAATCGAAGTGGAGGCGCTGGCGCTGGCCGGCGAAGGGCAGCGGGATCAGGCCGTGGTGTTTCTGCGCGGCGAACTGGTTCACTGGCGCGACACTTCGATTTATCCGCGCATCCGGAAGAATCTGAATCTGCTGACGCTGACGGGCAAGCCGGCGCCGGCGCTGGATGTGGCGCACTGGATCGGCGACCGGAAGCCGGAGCCGCTGTCGCAGGACATCGGGCATCCGGTGCTGCTGTTTTTCTGGGCGCACTGGTGCGGCGACTGCAAGGTGGAAGTGGCGGTGATCCGGAAGATACGGGAGGCGTACGGGCCGAAGGGCCTCGAAGTGATTGCGCCGACGCAGCATTACGGGTACATCGCGGGTGGCGTGGATGCGACGCCGCAGATGGAGACGCCCTATATAAAAGACGTCTTCGACAAATACTATTCGCGGATCGGGCCGGTGAGCGTGCCGCTCAGCGAAGAGAATTTCCGGACGTATGGCGTAAGCACCACGCCGACGATCGCGTTGATCGACCGGCATGGCATCGTGCGGCTGTACAATCCCGGGAAAATTTCCTACGAGCAGCTTGCGGCGGCGGTGGAACCGCTGGTGCATGCGCCGGTAAGTCCGCATACGGCGCCACATGCCGGCGCGCACGCGGCGCATCAGAAAACGGATTAGAAGCTTAGCCGATCAGTTCGGTGATGCGGTCCGGGTCGTTCGGGACGACGACCGGCTGATTGCCATAGTGCGGCTCGATTGCGGCTCCTGAAGGCGATTTCAACTGGCCGGTGTGATACCGGAAGATGTAGTCCGGGTCCTT
Organism: Bryobacterales bacterium; assembly: GCA_027450225.1. Taxonomy (GTDB): domain Bacteria; phylum Acidobacteriota; class Terriglobia; order Bryobacterales; family Bryobacteraceae; genus BOG-234. The sequence continues at coordinate 4,053 of DAIDJK010000149.1, forward strand.
GAGAACGTTGCCGGTCAGGACGGCGACCACATCGGCGTTGCCGTCGATTGCGCCTGCCGCCGTCAGCTTGCGGATGCCGGCGAGGGTGGCGGCCGAGGCGGGCTCGCAGCCGATGCCGGATTTGCCGATGATGGCCTTGGCATCCGCAATCTCCTGTTCGGTGACGCGCTCGACGACGCCGTTCGATTGCTCGATCTCAAATTGCGCTTTGGGCCAGGAAACGGGGTCGCCGATCTTGATGGCGGTGGCGAGAGTTTCGGGGTGTTCGTTGGCGCGGAAGGGCGTGCGTCCGGCGGCGCGCATGTATTCGTAGAACGGCGAGGCGCCTTCGGCCTGAATCACGGCCAGGCGCGGCAGGCGGTCGATGAGGCCGATCTCGCGCATTTCACGCAGTCCCTTGCCGAATGCGGACGTGTTGCCGAGATTGCCGCCGGGCAGCACGATCCAGTCCGGCGCGCGCCAGTCCCGCTGGTCCATCATCTCGATGACGATCGATTTCTGGCCCTCGATGCGGAACGGGTTGATGGAATTCAGCAGATAAATGCCGAGACGTTCGGCGAGCACGCGTACAAGCGCGAGGATCTGATCGAAATTCGCTTCCACCTGGAAGGTGCGGGCGCCATATTCGAGCGCCTGGGCCAGTTTGCCGTAAGAGATGTTGCCGTGCGGGATGAAGATGAGCGGCTCGAGCCCGCCCGCGCTGGCGTAGGCGGCCATGGAGGCGGACGTGTTGCCGGTGGAGACGCAGGCCACGCGCTGCATGCCGAGACGCCGCGCCTGCGCAACGCCACACGTCATCCCGTTGTCTTTGAAAGAGCCGGTGGGGTTGAAGCCCTGGTGCTTGAACGTGATGCGGGCGAGTCCGCCGTATTCGGCCGCGAGAGGAGCGTCCAGCAGAGGCGTGTTGCCTTCGCGAAGAGTGACGGCATGGCGTTCGTCTTCGAGGAACGGGAACATCTCGCGATAGCGCCAGACGCCGGACTGGCAAAGGGGCGCGTTCGAGAGCCGCCGCTCCCGCCAGGAGTGCTTCAGCTGAGCGGGATCGGGCGCGGGTTGTTCATAAGCGGCTTCGAGGAGACCGCCGCACTTCGGGCAGTTGTAGAGAACTTCGGTGATTCCGAACCGCGCGCGGCAATCGCGGTTGAAGCAGACCAGATGAGCGGACAAACAACGATTTTAACGGGCGGCCGGCGAAGGATTAATGTGGAGGTTACGAGCGCGACGACCACGCATGTATCTGCCATCCGCATTTCGAGAGGAACGGCCGGAGGTTCTGCATGCGTCGATTCGCGCGCATCCGCTGGCGACTCTGATTACGGCGGGCAGCGAAGGGCTGATCGCGAATCTCGTGCCGTTCATTCTGGTGGACGCCGGAGAGAAAGGAACGCTGCGGGCGCACATCGCGAAGGCGAACGACCAGTTGAATGCGCTCGCCGCCGGCAATGAAGCGCTGGTGGTCTTTCACGGACCGCAAACGTATATCACGCCATCCTGGTACGCCTCAAAGATCGAGCACGGGCGCGTGGTGCCGACGTGGAACTACGTTGTGGTGCAGGTGCGCGGGACGCCGCGCGTGATCGACGATGCGCAGTGGATCCGGACGCAGATCGGCGCCTTGACGTCATCTCAGGAGAGCCGCCGGGCTGAACCATGGGACGTGAGCGATGCGCCCGAGGCGTTCATCGAGGGGCAGCTGCGGGCGATTATCGGAGTTGAGATACCGATCCGGACCATCGAGGGGAAATGGAAGGTGAGCCAGAACCGGACGGCGGCGGACCGCCACGGCGTATGCGCGGGACTGCGGGAGGAAGGGATCAGCGAGGAGATGGCGAGGCTGGTGGAAGAGAAGCTGGCCGAAGAGACAACGTAGCGCGGTGTGTTCCCCGAGCGGCGCCGCCAGCTACTGAGATTCGCCCAGAAACTCTCCCACCCTCCGGATCGCCGCTTCCCGTACCTTCTCGTCTTCCCCGAATCCGCGAAACACCTCGATTCCCGGCTCGCGGCGAAACCAGGTCATCTGCCGTTTCGCATACCGCCGTGTCTCCATGCGCGCGTGGAAAATCGCCTGGCTTACGCTGAGTTCCCCGCGGATCACCTGCAGCGCCTGCCTGTAGCCGATGGATTCGAACGGCTTCTCGTCCCCCGAGAAGCCGCGCGCCAGTATGGACTCCGTCTCGCGAATGATGCCGCTCTCGAACATCCGTTCCAGCCGCTCTTCCAGCCTCCGGTAGAGCGCATCGCGGTCCGGGAAAAGTCCGATCTTCAGCACTGCGAATCCCTGAAGCGCATCCCGCCCCCCGGCGAACACTTCCCGCGCCGGCCGCCGCGCCATCATGCAGATCTCGAGCGCCCGTACCGTTTTCGGCAGATCGTTCGGATGAATTCGCGCCGCCGTTTCGGGGTCGAAGCGCCGCAGCAGCCGGTGCAGGCTGCCGGCGCGCTTCCGCTCCCGCTCCGCCAGTCTCTCGCGCAGCGCCGCATCCCTTTTGGGCCCCGGCGCCAGACCCTCGATGAGCGCCCGAAGATAGAAGCCCGTCCCGCCCACCACAACAGGCAGGTGCTCCCGGCGGACGATCTCGCGCAGAATTTCGCGGCCCCGCCGCGCAAAGTCGCCCGCCGTGAAAACCTCATCGGGTTCGGCGGCGTCAATCAGGTGGTGCGCCACCCCTTCGCGGTCCTCCGGCGGCGTCTTCGCCGTCCCGATGTCGAAGTATCGAAAGACCTGAACGGAATCGCAGTTCACGATTTCGCCCGGGAACCGCTTCGCCACTTCGATGGCGAGCGTGCTCTTCCCGGACCCGGTCGGTCCCGCGATGGCCACCAGTCTGCCAGGCGTGGGACGCGGTATTTCGGGTTCATTTGTCCCTTCGGGCAACGGGTTGCTCACAATCAGCGTTATACAATGTGGACAACAAATTTGCCTTGTTCCAGGCCATTACGGGATTGTGCGCCGCCGGCCGGGAACCAACCGCCGGAGACGACATCGAGTCCACGCTTCGCGAGGCAAGGAAAGCGATACAACATGGTGGTTAAAGCGCGAACCGCGCTCCTGATCGGTGCATCCTGCCTGGCCGGCATTCCGGCGGCGTTCCCGCAGAATCCGCTTCCGCAGCAGCAGCCCGTGGCAACCGAGCGGGAGTCTCCGGCTCAGGTGAAGGCGACCTCGGACCAGAGCGCGGCTTATTACAACTTCGCCATGGCCCATATGTACGGGGAACTGGCGGACGCGTACGGCAATCGCGGCGAATACGTCAACAAGGCCATCGATTATTACAAGGAAGCGATGAAGCTCGACCCGAATTCGAGCTACATCGGCGAAGAACTGGCGGAGTTCTACGCCCGCGCCGGCCAGCTGGAGCGCGCCACCCAGCAGGCGCAGGACCTGCTCAAACAGAACCCGAACAACGCCGGCGCGCACAAGATTCTGGCCCGCATCTACAGCCGGCAGATGGGCGATCCCGATCAGGGCAAGATCGACCAGGAGATGCTCCGCAACGCCACCTCGGAGTGGCAGAAGGTGGTTGCGCTCGATCCGAAGGACACCGAAAGCCTGTCGATGCTCGCGCGCCTTTACGTTGTGGCGCACGACAACGAATCCGCCGAGAAAGCCTATAAACAGATTCTGGCTTCCGACCCGGGCGACGCCGATGCGCTCGGCGGCCTGGCCACGCTCTACGCCAACAAAGGCGATTTCCCGAAAGCCATCGAGCTGCTGAAACAGTCGGTTGAAAAAAATCCGGGCGATGCCCGCAGCACCGTCACGCTCGCCGAATTCTACGAGCAGAATCACGATTACGGTAATGCCGCGGATACCTGGAAGCAGGCGCTCCCGCTCACCAACGACAACCCGAAGGTTCGGCGCGCGCTCGCCAACGATCTGTTCGCCGCCAATCGTCTCGATGAAGCGCTTGGCGTGTATCAGGACATGGCGAAGGACGACCCGAAAGATGCCGACGTCCAGCTCCAGATCCTGAAGATCTACGAACGCAGGCACGATTTCGCCAAAGCGCACGAAGCCCTCGACAAGCTGCGCACCCTCAGCCACGGGACCGAAGCGCGTTTCGCGGAAGCCGAACTGCTGGACGCAGAAGGTAAAACTCCGCAGGCGATCACCGTCCTCGAAGGCATTCTGGCGGAAACGAAAAAAGACGATTACAGCGATCCCGAACGCGCCCAGCGCATGCAGACGCTCGAAGCGCTGGCGGACCTGCACAAGCGCGTCGGCAACACGCAGGCCGCGGTCGCCACAGTCAAACAGATTTCCGATCTCGATCCGAAGCTGACGCCGCGCGTGGACGTTCAGGTGGTGGATATTTATGCCACCGCCCGCGATTACAAAGCCGCGCGCCAGGCGGCCGACAGCGCCCTGAAGAGTTATCCGAAAGACCCGGCCGTGATTGCCGCCCACGCTTCACTGCTTGGCGACCTTGGAGAGACCGAAAAGGCGGTGAGCGAGATGCGCACGCTGCCCAACGCCGGCAAGGACGTGCAGGTGCTGATCTCGATTGCGCAGATCCAGGACAAGGCGCGGCGCTTTGAAGACGAGGCGAAGACGCTCGATCAGGCCGATGCCGCCGCTTCCACCCCGCAGGACCATCAGGCGGTGAACTTCGCCCGCGGCGCGATGTACGAAAAGCAGAAAAAGTTCGACTCCGCCGAAGCTTCGTTTCGCAAGATCCTCGATGCAGACCCGAACAACGCCGGCGCCCTGAACTACCTCGGCTACATGTACGCCGAGCGTGGCCAGAAACTGGATGAAGCGCAGCAGATGATCTCGAAGGCGCTCGATCTCGATCCGGACAACGGCGCGTATCTCGATAGTCTCGGCTGGGTTCATTACCAGCAGAACCAGCTCGACAAAGCGGCGCGCGAACTCGAGCAGGCGCTCGACAAGATCGGCAAGGACCCGACAGTGCACGAGCACCTGGGCGCGGTCTACTTCAAGCAGGGCAAGATTCGCGATGCGATTCGCCAGTGGGAAGCGTCTGTGGCCGAGTGGAATGCTACGGCTCCCGGCGAGAAGGATCAGGAAGAGATCGCGAAGGTGACAAGGGAACTGGAAAGCGCCCGCGTCCGCATCGCCGAAAAGACGAGGTAGCGCACGCGCCTCGCTTGAACGGTTCAGCTCTCCGAAGATCGGATCTCAGTCAGATCGTTCGTGACGCGTAGTAGGCCCTGCACACGCCCTCCGCATCATCGAACAGGTACTGCTCGCTGGTCGCGATATCGAGTGTTTGCGAGCCGGCAGGCGATCCGATTTCGATCTCGCATGAAAACCCGTATACACCGGGCCTTCGCGCATTGACCCTCAAGACAAATACTTCGGGGACGCCACGCTTCAGGACGACGGCGCCCAGATCCGTCGGTCCCTTCTCGCCCCAGTACCGAGCCTCGAAGACATTCGTACCACCGTCGCGATCGGGCTTGTCGATCTCCACATAATAAACATGCGCGCTCTCATATGGCGCCGGGAAAATCGGCTCGTATTTCGGAGGCGCTTCGTAGCGGTACACTCTGGCGAACACACCGGTGACGGTCGCCCAGTCCACACGCGCCGCGATGGCGAACCGCACGGCGCAGGCGTCGCCGCTGAATGCCCCTGGGTGTCTTTGCGCCGGATCGAAAATGCGCGCAAAGGGAATATGTTGATTGGATCCGATTTTCGCGACCGCTCCCCCGCCGATCCACCTGGAAACAGGCCGCTCAGCAATCAATACCTGTGAACCTGATGTTTTAGGCTCCAGTCCAAGATGGTTTAACACGGCCTTTACCAAACGTTCCGGGCCGTCCGGCGCAAAGTAGTCGAGCCACTGATATGCCTCCAATTCGGTTGGAATGGAGCAGGAATCGAAGCGGACTGGAATGATGAAGACCTCAGAAGAAGGCACGGTTTCGAGGATCTTCAGCGCCCGCTTCAACTCGGATTGTACGAACCCTCGTTTGGCCACCGCCCGTTCAGAGAGGCAGGTCAGGAATAGCCGGCTCGTTCGAATGGCACGAACGATCTCGCCTTCCCAGCTTTGACCAGGGAGGAGGTTCATTGTATCCATCCAAACCGAAATTCCAGCATCTGCCAAACGCGCGTACACGGAAGAAGCCATAACACGGTCTTCGGCGGCATATGACAGGAAAACGTGTGCATCGGGCATACGGAACCTCCTTCAAAGAGAGAGATTGTCCCATAAGCGGGGTACGCGCCTGACGCGGCAACCAAGTACGTGCAAATGCAAACCAGCAGGCGATCGCAGCCTTGCTGGCTGTGCTGCCTTCCTTTCCGCAATGATGAGCACTCAGTATCGGTCCGGGATTCTCATCACCGCGCCGTGATTCTCCGCAGCGCGTCAATTTCCCGCGCCCTCGCCGCAGCCAGTTTCTCCGCGGTCGCCAGCGCAGCATCCGCGGGCGTTTTCACATCTGGCTCGATTCCCACGCCTTCCCAATCGCCTTCACCGAACGGATTGATCGCGCGCACTTCCGGTATGCCCATCCCGAAGTGATCGTCGATGCGATGGAATACGCCCGAATGCGCCGCGCCGCCCGTCTTCTCGCCCACCAGCGTCGCTCGTTTCAGCGCCTTCAGGTCGTAGGCGAACTGCTCGGCGCCCGATCGCGTCCGCGGGGAGATCAGCAGAAACACGGGCTTGCCGGCCAGCCTGTTTCCATTCACCGGTGAACGCGTCCACGAGTTCGCCGTCGTCGCCTCGCGGGGGTTGTACAGGTATTCCGGATGGTCAAACAGATACGCCGCGATCAGCGCCACCATCCCCGGATACCCGCCGCCGTTTTCCCGCAAATCGAAAATGATTGCGTCGGCGCCGTTGATCTTCGCCATCGCCGCTCTCGCTTTGGCTTCGCAGACGCCGGGATCGGGAAACCCATCCAGCCGGATGTAGCCCACGTGATCCGGCTGTACCTCGGCGGTCCGGATCATGCAATTCTGCGCCTGCACCGCCTCCCGGTACCGCGCCGCGGACTCCGCCGAAACTGCTCGCGGACCCTCCGGCAGAGGCGCCTCGAAGTAGTTCACCGTCAGCGCCCGGTCACCGCCGCTCAATGCCATCAGATCCTTCGTCAGCATGGCCGCAAGCGCGCGCCCGTCTCCTGCGCCGTTGTACGCCCCGGCTTTCGCTCGCTGCCGCAGACCGTCGGCTATTTTCCGCGCCGCCTCGTGGTCCACGTAATAGCGCTCCAGGTTCAGCGCGGCCGCCTGCGCCACCTGTTCCGGATCCACACCGGAAGCGGCTGCCGCGGGAGCGAGCATTTTTTCGTTCCTGCCGGCTTCGCTGCTGCCCGTTGGCGCTGCGATGGTTACAACCGCCCGTGCGCCCACCCCGTTGATATCGGATTCCGCGCGCGACTGCCAGGTCCAGTGGCTCATCAGTATCCAGCAGATGCAGAAGGCGACCGTGGACACAGCCGCGCCGGAGATGGCCATCGACGGCCTGAGCGATTCGTCCTCCAGAACCTGAAACGACGGCATTCCCGTGCGATGCGCGGCGAGCGCCATCGCGCCCATCTTGAATCGCCGCCGCTCGCGTGGAACGGAGGCTGCCAGATCTGCGAGCAGATCCATCCAGAGCCTCGTCCTCGCCATGAGTCCGCGCTCATCGCGGTAACGATCGCGAAACAGCGCGAGCGCCTCGTCTCCATACTGTTCCCGGAAAGCCGCCGGATAAAGCCGCAGCAGCCAGCCATAAAGGGCGGCGGCCCGTTTCTCAGACACGGTCGCCCTCCAGCAGATTGTTGGCGCGCGCCGCGCGGAGCAGGTCGGCCAGCCGCTCCGCCTCCGCCCGCGCCATGCCGCGTCCGGCGGCCGTTAACCGGTAAAAGCGGCGGCGCTCCGCTTCGCTGCCCGCGCCGCTTTCAATCTCCTCGATCAGCCTCTCGTCCAGCAGCGCCCGGATCGAACCGTAAAGCGTTCCCGGACCGAGTCGCGTTCGGCCGCCCGTCTGCTGCTGCACCTGCCGCATGATTCCATACCCGTGCAGATCCTCGCCGGCCAGCGCGACCAGAATCTGAAACGCGGCGGAGGGGAGTGGGTCGAATTTCTTTCTTGCCATAGTCGAAGATCGATATATCGATATTCGATCATAGGACCAGGCTCGGCCGATTGCAATGGGGCGTCAACGACTTCGGGCCGATAGCGCCCGCTTTCGCGGCCGGCTCGTGGTAATTCTGTAGCGGGTTTCGGTGCTCCGCCGGACGAAACCCGCGTGCGCAACAAAAATGCCGAACGAACCCAATTCGCCCGTAAGTACCACGAGGCGCAGGCTTTCACGCCCTGCAGACTTCTCCGGACCCGCCGCGGTCAGCATCGTCTTTACTCGTTCGATATATTCGTTCCGACATGTCCACTTTCGTGCGTTTTGAACACGGGGGCCGAACCGCTTTCGGCCTTGTCAACAGCTCCGAAGTCCAGGAACTCTCGGGCGGCCTTTTCGATGCGCCCACCCCGGCCGGAAAAGTCCACTCGCTCGACTCGTTGAAGCTCCTCGCGCCGGTGGTCCCTTCGAAGATCCTCGCCGTCGGCCTGAACTACCGCAGCCATCTCGGCAACCGCCCCGAACCCGCCAACCCGGAGATTTTCTACAAGCCCGTCACGTCTCTGCAGAATCCGAACGAACCCATCGTGCTTCCGCCGGACGCGCAGGACGTTCATTTTGAAGGCGAACTGGTCATTGTTATCGGCAAAACGCTGCGCAACGCCTCGCGCGACGAAGCCGCGGCCGCCGTCTTCGGCGTCACCTGCGGCAATGACGTGAGCGACCGCAACTGGCAGCGCGGTCCCAATGCCGATCGCCAGTGGTGGAGAGCGAAAGGCTGCGATACCTTCGCCCCGCTCGGACCGTGGATCGTCACCGGCATCGAATATGACGATCTCGCCCTCGCCACGCGCGTCAATGGCGAAACTCTCCAGCAGCAGCGCACCAGCGACCTGATTTTCCGCGTGCCAGAAACCCTCAGCTTCATCAGCCGCTACGTCACCCTCACGCCTGGCGACCTTCTTTATACCGGCACTCCCGGCAACACCAAAGCCATGAAATCGGGCGACGTAGTCGAAATCGAGATCCAGAACATCGGCGTGCTCCGGAACCCGGTGAAATAAATGGATCGCGAACTTCAGGACAAAATCGCCATTATCACGGGCGGCGGCCACGGCATTGGACGGGCCACCGTCGATTGTTTCCTGCGCGAAGGCGCCCGCGTTGCCGTCGTCGACTGGTCTGCCGGCAAGGACATTGACCAGATGCCCGACGGCGTCCTCTATTGCCGCACCGATATTTCAAAAGTCGCCGAATGTGAGAACGCCGTGCGCGAGATCGTGAAGCAGTTCGGTGGGGTCGATATCCTCGTCAACAACGCCGGCGTCCAGACCTACGGCGATGCCATCACCACCGACGAAGGCACCTGGGATTTCAACATGAACGTGAACCTGCGCGGCCAGTGGCTGATGGCGCGGGCGTCCATCCCGGAAATGCTCAAACGCGGCGGCGGGGCCATTGTGAACATCTCGAGCGTGCAGGGCCTCGCTTCGCAGCGCAATGTGCTGGCTTATTCCACGAGCAAGCACGCCATGATCGGGCTCACCCGCACCATGGCTGTCGATTTCGCCGGCCGCGGCATTCGCGTCAACTGCGTCTGCCCCGGTACCGTGGATACGCCGATGGTGCGGGCAACCATTGCGCAGGATCGTAATCCCGAGCGGCTTCGCAAGGCGCTGAACAATATGCATCCGCTCGGCCGCATCGCCCAGCCCCGCGAAATCGGCGAGGTGATCGCATTTCTGGCGAGCAATCGCGCCAGTTTCATGACCGGATCGATCGTCGTCGTGGATGGCGGTCTCATCACGCCGATCGCCGGTTCGCCGGAATAGCTACATCAGGTGCATGCCGGAATCGACGAACAGAACGTTTCCGGTAATGCCGCGGCTCAGGTCGCTCGCCAGAAACGCGGCCGTGTCGCCCACTTCGCCGATTTCGGTCACGTGCCGCAGCGGCGAGCGCTCCTTCACGTGATCGAGCATGGTGGAAAGGTCCTTCACCGCGCGGGCGGACGCGGTCTTCACCGGTCCGGCTGAGATCGCATTCACGCGGATCCGCTGCGGACCAAGGTCGTGCGCGAGATACCGGATCGACGCTTCGAGCGCGGCCTTCGCCACGCCCATTACGTTGTAGTTCGGCACCACCCGCGTGGATCCTATATAGGTCATGGCCATGATCGAGCCGCCGTTCGTCATCAGCGGCGCAATGGCGCGTGACATCGCGACAACCGAATACGCGCTCACGTTCTGCGCCAGCAGGAAGCCGTCGCGGTCGGTTTCAAGGAAGGCCCGCGAGAGGTCTTCGCGGTTCGCGAACGCGAGGCTGTGCACGAACGCGTCAACCGGACGGCCGAGTTCGCGCAGCCGGTCGGGAAGGGTATTCAGGTCGTCTTCTTTGGTGACGTCGCAGGGAACCATGGCGGCGATCTTCATCGATTCCACGATCGGCGCCACCGTATCGCGCTGTTTTTCGTTCAGGTAAGTAAGGATGATCGAAGCGCCTTCCCGCGCAAACGATTCGGCGATCCCGTAAGCGAGACTCCACTTGTTGGCGATGCCGGAAATGACGGCTGTCTTGCCTTCGAGCAGTCTGGACATGAAGTTCCAGAGTAGCGCGGGATCGATCGGAACAGCTACTTGATAAAGCCGTTCACCCGCATCCAGTTGGCCAGCAGCTTCGGCCATTCGCCCAGCGCGAAATCCTCCATCCCGAGGCCGACGCCATGCGGCCCGTTCTGGAAAATGTGCATCTCGGCGGGCACGCCCGCTTTGCGCAGCGCGAGGAAGTAATAGATGCTGTTCTCGGCGGGAACGGTTTTGTCGGCGTTGGTCTGGAAGATGAACGTGGTCGGCGTCTGCGGCGTCACCTGCAGTTCGCTCGACATGCTGCGGGCGAGTTCGGGCGACGGATTATCGCCCAGCAGATTGCGCTTCGAACCCTGGTGCGTCCAGGGCTCCGTCATCGAGATCACCGGATAGCCGAGGACGGCGAAATCCGGCCGGCAACTGGCGCGGTCGATCGGATCAGCCGCATCGGGCTTGCCGGAATCGAAGTGCGTCGAAATCGACGAAGCGAGATGGCCGCCCGCCGAAAAGCCCATGATGCCGATGCGGTCCGGCGCAATGTGCCAGTCCGCCGCGTGCGCCCGTACCATCCGCACCGCGCGCTGCGCATCGCCGAGTTCGATCGGGTGGTGATAACGCGGCCCGAGCCGGTACTTCAAAACGAATGCCGCCACGCCAAGCGCGTTCAGGTAGCTCGCCACCTGACGGCCTTCATGGTTGCTGGCGAGCGCGCCGTATCCGCCGCCCGGGCAGATCACCACCGCGGTGATGCCGGATGCCGGCGCGTTGCGGGGCATGTAAACGGTGAGGGTGGGGATGTCGCGCGGCTCGTTGCCGAGCGCGCCCGGCGCCTGGCCTTCCCACAGATTGATGGTCGGCGTCTCGACCGACGAGCCGAGATGCAGCAGATCGGGTGCGCTCTGCTGCGCAAAAAGAGAGGAGGTGAGGAAGAAAGCTGCAACTGCAAATCGCATGGGGTGGAAGGGGAAATCATATCAGCGTGAGAGATTCACCGGAGACCCCCGCACTAAGAAGTCGCATGGCCTCGCGTGCGCTCATGGTCTCCGTCTGCGCTCTGGCCTTCGCAAGCGCCACGCGCGCCGTTACTCCCGTCTCCGTCGCGCTTTCCACGTCCGCCAGTCCTGCTGCCTACGGGCAGCCCGTCACGCTCACCGCTTCCATCACGCCTGCGGGCGCGGCCGGAAAAATCACGTTCGAGGACGGCGTGAATGTGCTCGGGATCGCGGCGCTTTCGAACGGCAGCGCATCCTTCACCATTCGGTCGCTCGCGGCGGGCGCGCATTCATTCACCGCTTATTACCCCGGCAGCGCTTCGTACGCGGCGGCGAAATCAGCGGCGGTTCCGCAGACCATTCGTTCCGCCCCGCAGTCGGGCTTCAATCCGGCCTCTTCGTTTGCGGCGGGCACGAATCCGGAAGCGCTCGCCCTCGCGGATTTCAATAACGACGGGCGCATGGACATTGCAACCGCGAATTACGCCGATGACAACGTGAGCGTGCTGCTCGGAAACGGAGACAGTACGTTTCGTCCGGCGGCCAGCTACGCGGCGGGTGCATATCCGGCGGCGATCGTGGCCGGGGATTTCAATGGCGACGGCAAACCCGATCTCGCCGTCGCCGATGAATCGGGGAACGCGATTTCCGTGCTGATCGGCAATGGCGATGGGAGTTTTCAGGCCGCCGCGAACTACCCGGCCGGCTCAACGCCCTGCTCGATCGCGATGGGTGATTTCAACGGCGACGGCGCAGTGGATCTCGCTGTTACCAGCTGCGGGGGCGCGGCGGTGGGGATTTATCTCGGCCACGGCGACGGCACTTTTGCGTCCGCTGTAAGTTATGCCGTCGGCAACGGGCCTGCCGCGGTTGCGATTGGCGATTTCGATGGAGACGGCAACGCGGACCTGGCGGTCGCGAACGCCGCCGATGGAACCGTGGCGCTGCTCAAAGGGAACGGCGAGGGGACATTTTCCGCGGCCGTGACATACGCCACCGCGATTTATCCTCTGGCAATCGCTGTGGCCGATCTGAATGAGGATTCGCATCCGGATGTGGTTGCGGCGGGCGAATCGATGACGGCGGTGCTGCTGAACAACGGATCGGGCTTCTTGG
>DAIDJK010000150.1 GCA_027450225.1 Bryobacterales bacterium
TTCCTTGCGCTCTACTGAAACTTCTTCGGGGCAGACACGGCGTGAATGTCGAGCTCGTCGAATCGCCGCGCCCGCCCCGAGTTGGCTAACTACAGCCGCTAGTTCCGCCGCAGTTTTCGCACTTGTAGCAACTGCCGTTCCGCGTCATCATGCCGCCGCATTCGGCGCAGACGGGGGCGTCGGCGGTTACGGCGGCGAACGGAAGAGATTCCTGCGGACTGCTTTCGGTGGGCCGAAGCGCAGAGGTCGCGCCAGCTTCACTCACCAGCGCGTACTCGGGGCCAAGGAACTTCGAGCCCAACCAGCGGAAGATGTAATCCGGGATCGACTTCGCGTAGGGGATCTGCGGATTGCCGGTCCAGCCGCTGGGTTCAAAGCGCACATGGCCGAACTTGTCCACCAGGAACTTCAGCGGTACGCCGTACTGCAGGCAGTAGCTGACCGAAGTGGCGAAGCTGTCCATCAGGCCGGAGATCGTTGAGCCTTCCTTCGCCATGGTGACGAAGATTTCGCCGGGCGTGCCGTCCTCGAAGATGCCCACCGTGATGTAGCCTTCGTGGCCGCCGATCGAGAACTTGTGGGTGATCGACTGGCGCTCGTCGGGCAGCTTGCGGCGAACCGGGCGGTAGACTACCTTCTCAACAGTTTTTTCCAGCCCCGCGGATTCCTTAGTGGGAACGACGGCGGTGGAAGCGGCCTTCTTATCCTTCGAAGAGCTGAGCGGCTGCACCTTCTTCGAGTTATCGCGATAGATGGCGACGGCCTTGAGACCCAGACGCCAGCTTTCGATGTAGGCGTCCATCACGTCCTCCACCGAGCACTCTTCCGGCATGTTGATGGTCTTCGAGATGGCGCCGGAGACGAAGGGCTGCACGGCGGCCATCATCTTCAGGTGGCCCATGTAGTGGATGGAGCGCGTGCCGTTGGCGGGGCGGAAGCTGCAATCGAAGACGGCGAGATGCTCCGGCTTCAGATTCGGCGCGCCTTCGATGGTGCCGGTGGAATCGATGTGGCCGACGATGGCTTCCACCTGCTCGGGCGAATAGCCGAGCTTGATGAGCGCCTGGGGGACGGTGTTGTTGACGATCTTGATGACGCCGCCGCCGACCAGCTTCTTGTATTTCACAAGAGCCAGATCGGGCTCGATGCCGGTGGTGTCGCAATCCATCATGAAGCCGATGGTGCCGGTGGGGGCGATGACGGTGACCTGGCCGTTGCGGAAGCCGGCGCGCTTGCCGGTGTCGTACGCATCTTCCCAGACGCGCCTGGCGGAGTTGACGAGATCGCTCGGGACATTGCGGTGGTTGATGCCGTTCACCGAATCGCGGTGCATGCGGATGACGTCGAGGAACGGCTCTTCGTTGACCGGGTAGCCTTCGAAGGGACCGATGGATTCGGAGATGCGGGCGCTGGTGAGATACGCCTGGCCGCACATGACGGCGGAGATGGCGCCGGCGTAATCGCGGCCGCGGTCACTGTCGTACGGGATGCCGAAGGACATGAGCAGCGCGCCGAGATTGGCGAAGCCGAGGCCGAGCGGACGGAAATCGTGCGAGTTCTTCGCGATTTTTTCGGTGGGGTAGGCGGCGTTGTCGACCAGGATTTCCTGCGCCACGATGAGCGTATCGACGGCATGGCGGAAGGCTTCGACGTCGAACTGGCCGCCGGGGCCGACGAACTTCATCAGGTTCAGCGAAGAGAGGTTGCAGGCCGAGTCGTCGAGGAACATGTACTCGGAGCAGGGATTGGAGGCATTGATGCGGGCGGTGTTGCGGCAGGGATGCCAGCGGTTGATGGTGGTATCGAACTGCATGCCGGGATCGCCGCACTGCCAGGTGGCTTCGGCGATTTCACGCATCAGGTCGCGGGCGCGATAGCGCTTCACGGGCTGGCCGGTGTTGACGGATTTGGTCCACCAGTCGCGATCTTCGACGACGGCTTCCATGAATTCATCGGTGGCGCGGACGGAGTTGTTCGCGTTCTGGAAGAAGATGGAGCTGTAGGCTTCGCCATCGAGCGAGGAATCGTAACCGGCGTCGATGAGGGTGTGGGCCTTCTTCTCTTCTTTGGCCTTGCACCAGACGAAGCGCTCGATATCGGGGTGTTCGGCGTTGAGGATGACCATCTTCGCGGCGCGGCGCGTTTTGCCGCCGGACTTGATGACGCCGGCGAAGGCGTCGAAGCCCTTCATGAAGGAAAGCGGGCCGGAGGCGCGGCCGCCGCCCGAGAGAATGGCGTCTTCTTCGCGCAGCGCGGACAGATTCGAACCGGTCCCCGAGCCCCATTTGAAGAGCATGCCCTCGGTTTTGGCGAGGTCGAGGATGGATTCAAGCGAGTCCTTCACCGAGACGATGAAGCAGGCGGAACATTGCGGGCGGGCTTCGTTCGTGAGGCGTTTGATCTGCTTTTCGGCCTTCTCGTAAAACCAGCCGTAGCCGCGGGATTCCTGGACGCCGACGTTGAACCAGACGGGCGAATTGAACGCGGCCTTCTGGCGAAGCATCAGGTGGGCGAGTTCGTCGCGGAAGTTGTTGGCGTCGTCCGCAGTAGCGAAGTAGCCGTCGCGGAGACCCCAGTCGGCGATGGTATCGACCACGCGATGGACGAGCTCGGCGACGCTGCGCTCGCGATCGGGCGAGCCCAGTTTGCCGTGGAAATACTTGCTGGCGACGATGTTGGTGGCGGTCTGCGACCACTCCGACGGCACTTCGATGTCGCGCTGCTCGAAGATGACCGAGCCCTTCTCGTTGCCGATGGTGGCGGTGCGGGTCTCCCACAGCACCTCTTCATACGGCGTCCTGCCCGGTTCCTGACGGGCGGTGAAATATCGTGGGAACCCGATCCCGGTGCGGGTCGGTCGAGGAGTATCCTGAACAGGCAACTCCCTCATTTTCGCATCTGTAACTGTCAGCAGGCCCATGCTGCGGCTCCTCGCGTCAACGCTTCCTGCGCTCTGACGCAGTTTCAATTGTTAGCGCGGCGCGGGTGACGTGTCAACAACATATTGTGGCTTTCCGAAACGGACTTCTATCCATAGCGGTCGGGGTCCCGAATTCGTTGATTTTACGAGGGTTCCGCGGGTGGCGATCCGGTTGCGGTGTAATGGTCGGCATGGGCCGCGGAAACGGTATCGCCACCACCACCGTGGGAAGCTGGTCCGAACTGCTGGAGGAACTTTACCGGGACGCCTGGGACGAGACGATCGGCCGGTTCCGGACGACCTTCGTTTTCCGCGGGGCGGATGCGATCGGGGCGGAGCTGCAGCCGGGATTGCTGCGGATTGCGAAACCGGCGCATGCGGCGAAGATCGAGAAGCACCTGCTGCGGAATTTCAAAAAGTACGCGACCGGCGAATTCCGATCCGGCGCGTCCGACTGGCGGTGGCTGACGCTGGCGCAGCACCACGGGCTGCCGACGCGGCTGGTGGACTGGACCTTCTCGCCGCTGGTGGCGGCGCATTTCGCGACCGACGATCTTTCCTGCTACGAACGCGACGGGGTTGTGTGGTCGGCCAATCCACGGAAGCTGAACAAGCTGCTGCCGGCGGAACTGAAGCGGGTGGCAGCCGACGAAGGCGCGGATTTGTTCACGGCGGACATGCTGGAGGAAGTGGCGGATTCGCTGAAGGCGTTCGACAAGCTTTTCCCGGAACCGGGAGTGGTCTTTTTCGAGCCGCCTTCGATCAACGTGCGGATTGCGAACCAGTTCGCGCTGTTCTCGATTCCGTCCGAGCCGGAGCTGGATCTGAGCGGGTGGATTGGAGAGCATGACGGCATTGCGCGGCGAATCGTGATTTCGGCGGCGGCGAAACCGGAGATTCGGGACAAGCTGGACCAGGCGGGAATCACGGAGCGGATGATCTACCCCGGTCCGGACGGACTGGCGCGGTGGCTGGGCAGGTATTACAGAGAGCGGTGAGCTACTCTTGTCGCATGTTGCGCTTCGTTTTCGCCTCCGGCGTTCTCGTTTCTCTGGCCTTCGCGCAGCTCCTGGCGGGGCAACAAACGGCGCGCTCCTTCTTTGACGACACGTTCCAGGCGATGCTGCGGCAGGACCCGGAGTTTGCGACGCAGGTGGGCGACCACCGGTATGACGACCGCTGGACGGACTGGTCGAAAGCAGGACGGGAGGCGCGGAAGAAGTTCTTCCTGGATGCGCTGGCCGCGGCGAACCGCTTTCCGAAAGCGGGGCTGGCGCCGGAAGACGACCTGACGATGCGGCTGATCCAGTACGACTTCCGGCTGCGCACGGATGCGGAGAATCTGGAGACGCACCTGATCCGGGTGGGGCAGCTGTTCGGGTTCCACAACCGCGTGTACATCGTGATGGACCGGATGCAGGGGCGCACGGTGAAGGACGACGAGAACATCATCGCGAGGCTGCGCGCGATTCCCGATTTTGTGGACCAGAACATCGGGATCATGAACGAGGCGATTGCGGAGAAGATGACGCAGCCGAAGGTGGTGGTGGACCTGGTGACGAAGCAGATTGAGGCGCAGATGCACCAGGACGCGACCCAGACGGCGCTGCTGGCGGCGTTCCGGAATTTCCCGGCGAATATTCCGGCGGCGGAACAACAAAGGCTGAAAGCCGAAGCGACGGATGCCTATAACAATCGCTTTCTGCCCGCGTGGCGCAAGCTGCACGATTACATGGCTACGACCTATGCGGCGAATGAGCGGCCGAAGGTGAGCCTGAGCTCGATTCCGAACGGCAGGGCGGATTACGCGATTCTGATCCGGGTGCTGACGACGACGAATCTTTCGGCCGAAGAGATCCATTCGCTGGGCGAGCGCGAAGTGGCGCGGATCGAAGGCGAGATGCAGGGCGCGATGAAGGACGCCGGGTTCACGGGCACGATCGAGGAGTTTCAGAAGAAGCTCGACGCCGATCCGGATCAGCATTTCCGGTCGAAGGAAGACATGCTGATCTACTGCCGCAACATTGCGAAGATTATCGAGCCGGAGCTGCCGAACGAGTTCCGGCATCTGCCGATGCTGCTGTACGGAGTGCGGCCGATTCCGGCGGATCGCGAAGCTGCAACGGCGACGAATGCGCAGGCGCCGTCACCCGATTTCACGGTACCGGGCTGGTTCAATCTGAATACCTATGAACCGGAGAAGCAGGTGAAGTACGACAAGCAGTCGCTTGTGCTGCATGAGGCGGTGCCGGGACATATCTTTCAGGGGACGCTGGCGATCCAGCAGCAATCGCTGCCGCAGATTCGGAAGTTTTATTCGAACAGCGCTTATGCGGAGGGCTGGGCGCTCTATGCGGAGTCGCTGGGATCGCATCTGGGGTTGTACAAGGACCCGTATCACCGCTTCGGGCAACTGGCGAGCGAGCGGTTTCGGGCGGTGCGGCTGGTGGTGGATACGGGGATGCACGAACTCGGGTGGACGCGCGAGCAGGCGGTGGAGTATTTCAGGCAGCATGCGCCCGAAGAGTCGCTGGCGGAGATCGACCGGTATATTTCGTGGCCCGCGCAGGCGCTCTCCTACAAGATGGGACAGCTTCG
The DNA here is from genome assembly GCA_027450225.1 of Bryobacterales bacterium. Lineage (GTDB taxonomy): Bacteria > Acidobacteriota > Terriglobia > Bryobacterales > Bryobacteraceae > BOG-234. The sequence continues at coordinate 5,519 of DAIDJK010000150.1, forward strand.
GATTGTGCAACTGCGGGACGAAGCGCAGCAGAAGCTGGGGCCGAAGTTCGATATCCGCGAGTTTCACGATGTGGTGCTGCGGGATGGGCGTCTGCCGCTCGACCTGCTGAGCGAGCAGGTGAACGCCTGGATGAATTCGGTTGCCGTGCAATAAGCAGTGGACAAGCTGACGCCCTCCGAACGCAGCGCGCAGATGGCGCGCGTTCACGGCGCGGATACCGGGCCGGAGATGGCGGTGCGCCGGATGGTGCACCGGATGGGCTTCCGGTACCGGCTGCACGCGGCGGATCTGCCGGGGAAACCGGATCTGGTGTTCTCTTCACGCGGGAAAATTATCTTCGTGCATGGGTGCTTCTGGCACGGGCATTCGTGCCGGGCGGGGCGGAACAGGCCGGCGTCGCGCACAGATTACTGGATTTCGAAGCTGGACCGAAACGTGGCTCGTGACCGGGCGCATGCGCGGGCGCTGCGCAAGGCGGGGTGGAGCGTGATGACGGTGTGGGAGTGCCAGTTGAAGCGGCCGGAACGTGTTGAATCGAGAATCCGGAAGTTCCTGAGGCCTCAGCGGATTTCGACGTAATCGAGACCCGCGGGTTCGCCGCCGTCCGGAACGCCTTCGATGCGGATGCGATCGCCGGGGCGGAGCGCGATGCCCGGAATTGCGCGGCGAGTGGAGGATGTGGCGTCGAGTTTGACGGTCGGCAGTTGGTCGGCGGCGGTCCAGTCGTCGATCGGCTGATCGTTGACGAACACCGCATAGCGGGATGCGCCGTTGCGCTGATCGAAGTATTCGACGCGCAGGGTGTACCAGCCGGGCGCGCCTTCATAAGTGAAGCTGGCGTCGCATTTGGGCTGCGGGCAGGCGACCGCCTTGCCACCGGATGCGGCTTCCCAGGGCTTCACATCGACGGGCTGGTAGCCGGTGAGCTTCATGGATTCGGCCTCGATGCGGCCGGGGTAGTGGCCGACGCGGTTCTGGTTGTCGGCGATGCCGGATTCCTTGTAGAACCACATGGTGACGGCGTCACGCCAGACGGTTGCCTGGCCTGCCTGATATTCGAGCCGCGCAAGGACGTCTCGATAGCGCTGGTCGTCGATAAGGCCTTTGAGACCTTGCCAGGCGCGGACGTAGGTTTCGACCTGAGCCG
>DAIDJK010000151.1 GCA_027450225.1 Bryobacterales bacterium
GCCCCGCTGCATCCTGTGCTTCCGCTGCGTCCGGGTCTGCAACGAAGGCATGGGGGTCGGCGCGCTCGGCGTCATCAACCGCGGCGCGGTTTCCCTCATTGCTCCCAACAAGGAAGATCATCTCGAGTGCGACGAGTGCGGGATGTGCATCGATATCTGCCCGGTCGGCGCGCTCACCAGCGGCGCGTATCGTTATCAGTCGCGCCCCTGGGAGATGGAACACGTCGGCACCATCTGTACCCACTGCTCGAACGGCTGCAAGACCACCCTCGGCGTCCGCAACGAAAAAATTCTCCGCGGCAATAATCGCGACCGCTCCGGCATCAACGGCGAATTCCTCTGTCTCAAAGGCCGTTACGCTTACGATTTCTACGATCACCCCGAGCGCCTGCAATCGCCCATGGTCCGCGTGAACGGCGTGCTTCAGGAGGTCTCCTGGTCGAAGGCCCTCGAAACGGTCGGCCAGAAGTTCAAACAAATCAAAGCCCGCAATGGCAACTTCGGCGTGATTGGCTCGAACCACACGACCAACGAAGAGAACTTCTACCTCCAGAAGTTCGCCCGCCAGGTGCTCGAAACCAATAACATCGATCACCACCGCACGGGCGACGTCACCACGCTCATCGATTCGCTGTCCGGAACCGGCGCCCAGCTGGCCACCGTCGCCGACATGTACGAGCGCAAGGCATTCCTCATCGTCGGCCCGAATCTGGCGCAGGAGCAGCCGTTCCTTTCGTTCCAGATCCGCGCCAGCAAGCGTCATCACGATGCGCACATCTATGTCGTAAGCGCCGGCCACACGCGCGAAGACGATTACGCCACGCGCTTCGTGCGCACCGAATCGGGCGCCGAACTCCACGGAGTGAACGAACTCCGCGATGCGCTCGCCGCCGAGCCCGAACTCGTCATCCTCTTCAACGATGCCGTCAAGGGCGACGGCGTCCGCTGGCTGGTCCAGTTCGGCAACTCGCTTGGCATTCCGGTCAAATACTGCGCGCTCCTCGATTACTCGAATTCCCGCGGCGCAATCGATATGGGCCTCGCGCCCGAGCTTCTCCCCGGCTTCCGCGCGGCTTCGATTCCCGAAGGAGCCGCCCCCGGTCTCACGCTGCGTGAGATGCTCGCCGCGCCCGATCTCGACGCTCTCTGGGTCGTCGGCGCAAATCCGCTCAAGGAGGCTCCGCTCGCCTCATCCAAAGCGTTCGTAGTCGTGCAGGATCTTTTTATGACCGAAACCGCGCAGCGCGCCGATGTCATCCTGCCCGCCGCCAGCGCCTACGAAAAGAACGGCACGGTTACCAATGTCTGCGGCGAAATTCAGCGCCTCCGCCGCGCCGTTTCCGTCATGGGAACCAAGCCGGATCTGGAAATCATCGGCCTTATCGGCAAGGAAATGGGCGTGCTTCCGCAGATCGGCCCGTGGCTGCCCGAAACCGTCTACAACGAAATCCGCTCGAGCGTGAAGGGATACGATATTCCGCTGCCGCTCGTCACCATCGAAGCCCGGCAAACCGCGCCGGTGAACGGCCGCGTGAGCGCGGAGAGCCGTCCGGACCTGATCTGGTCCGCGCACGAGAATCTCTTCACCTCGGGAACGCTCGGGCGATATTCTAAAATACTGAATTCCGTTATAGAAAAGCGTCTCTCTTACTCTCCGGTAGACCGGGAAGAGTATATGACGCCCAAACAATAAATGGTCTTCTTCATCATCACGCTCATTAAGCTCGCCCTCATTGCGTTCGTGCTTCTGACGGCGCTGGCTTATCTGCAGTGGGTGGAGCGCAAGGTCATTGCGCACGTGCAGGTGCGGATGGGCCCCTCGCGCGTTGGTCCGCACGGCTTGTTGCAGCCGCTTGCGGACGTCATCAAGCTCATCACCAAAGAGGGCGTTATCCCGCCCCATGTGAACAAGTTCTTCTACCTTGGCGCGCCCTTCCTCGCCGTCTTCATGGCGCTGATTTCCATCTCCGTCATCCCTTTCGGCACTCAGATCAGCGCCTTCGGCTACACGACGCAGATGCAGCTCACGGATGTGAATGTGGGCCTGCTGGTCATCCTGGCCATCAGTTCGATGGGCGTTTATGGCATCGCGCTGGCCGGCTGGGCGTCGAACAACAAGTACAGCCTGCTCGGCGGCCTGCGCAGTTCCGCCCAGATGATCAGCTATGAGCTTCCGCTCAGCCTCGCGCTCGCCGCGCCGCTGCTCATGGTGGGAACTCTCAGCCTCCGGGAAGTCGTCAACGGACAGGCGGGGTTCCAGCTCGGGTTCATTCCGAAGTGGACCATCTTCTCCTTCCCCTCTCCACAGATCTTCAGCTTCCTGATCTTCATGATCGCGGCTTTCGCCGAAACCAACCGCGTGCCGTTCGATCTTCCAGAAGCGGAAAATGAGCTCGTCGCCGGTTTCCACGTCGAGTACTCGAGCATGAAGTTCGCCGCATTCTTCATGGCCGAGTACGCGAACATGGTGACGGTCTGCTCGGTCGCCACGCTGCTCTTCCTTGGCGGATGGCAGCCGCTCTGGCCCGTTGAATACGGCTCGAACTTCCTCGCGCCCGCCATTCTCTTCCTCGCCGGCGCCATCTGCATCTATCACGGCATCAACTGGGCCCGGCCGCTCGACAAGTACACGCTCCCGGCATTTGGCGTCATTTTCTTCCTTCTCGCCGGGCTGATGGCCTTCCCGCCGGTGGTTCCGGTTCTCATGCCGATCTTCTGGTTTTGCGCCAAACTCGGCATCCTGCTGTTCGTCTTCGTATGGATTCGCGCCACTTTGCCGCGATTACGGTATGACCAGCTCATGGGCTTCGCCTGGAAGTTCCTGTTTCCCGTCGCTCTTCTGAACCTGCTCGTCACGGGCCTTCTGGTGGCCCTGTTCTCCTAAAGGATGAGCGCGCAATGAATCTCTTCTTCTTCCTCCTCTTCGCGATCATCGCGGTCGTCTGCGCCGTCAGCGTCGTGGCGCAGCGCCACCCGATCTCGAGCGCTCTCTCGCTCATCGGCGTCATGGGCTCGCTCGCCGTGCTTTACCTTCTGCTCGGCGCCGAATTCATAGCCACCGCGCAGATTATCGTCTACGCCGGCGCCGTGATGGTGCTGTTCATCTTCGTCATCATGCTGCTGAACGCGGGCGCGGAAGACCGCGGCGGTAAACGTTCGCTGCTGGCCAGCGCGCTCGGGGTACCGGCCATCGTCGCGCTGCTCGGCGTTCTCTGTTACTTCGTCCAGCGCTGGTTCCCCAACGCCGGAACGGTCCAGTTCGATGCCTGGCGCGGCGGTTCAGCGCAGGCTTTCGGCTATGCGCTCTTTACCGATTACCTTCTGCCCTTCGAAGTCACTTCGGTTCTCATCCTGATCGCCATTATCGGGGCGATCGTGCTCGCCCGGAAGGAGCTCGACTAACTTGCCATCGCTCCCGTTTCAAGACGCCGTCCCCGTGTCCTGGTATCTGCTGTTGAGCGCTGTTCTCTTCACGCTCGGAGTCGCGGGGTTCATCATCCGGCGCAACATCATCACCGTATTTATGTGCATTGAGCTCATGCTCAACGCCGTCAATCTCAGCTTTGTCACCTTCGCCAATCAGCATCGCCAGGTCAGTGGCCAGATCTTCACCTTCTTCGTGATGGTGGTCGCCGCCGCCGAAGCCGCCGTCGGACTCGCCATTATCCTGACCGTCTTCAAGAACCGCGACACGCTGAATATCGACGAGATCAACACCCTCAAGAACTGATGACGCAGAATCTCTGGATCATTCCCGTCCTGCCGTTCATCGGCTTTCTGATCAACGGCATTTTCGGCCGCAGGCTTCCCAAAGCGGTAATCAATCTCATCGCCGTCCTGAGCGTGGTTTTGTCCTTCGGATGGGTCATGAAGGTTTACCTCACCGCGGGCGACCTCGCGGCCAGTCCCGTCACCGAACATTACTTCACCTGGATGAAGAGCGGGCAGTTCTCGGTCGGCTGGGATTACACCGTAGACAAGCTCACGATGATCATGCTGATGATCGTCACCGGCGTTGGCTCGCTGATCCATATCTACTCGGTCGGCTATATGGAGCACGAAGGCGGCTATTACCGCTTCTTCGCCTACCTGAACCTGTTCATGTTCTTCATGCTGAACCTGGTGCTGGCGGCGAATTATCTGCTCCTGTTCGTCGGCTGGGAAGGCGTCGGTCTCTGCAGCTACCTGCTGATCGGTTTCTACTTCGTCAAGCATTCGGCCACGAATGCCGGCAACAAGGCATTCATCGTCAACCGCATCGGCGATTTCGGCTTCTCCCTGGCGATGTTCCTCATCGTGGTCAACTTCGGCACGCTCGATTTCGGCCATGTGTTCGCCGCCGCGCCGGGCAAGCCGGTCGGAACCCTCACCGCCATCGCGCTGCTGCTGCTGCTCGGCGCCACCGGCAAGTCCGCCCAGATTCCGCTCTACGTCTGGCTGCCGGACGCCATGGAAGGCCCCACTCCGGTGTCGGCCCTCATCCATGCCGCAACCATGGTCACCGCGGGCGTATACATGTGCACCCGCTCGGCCGTGATCTTCACCCATGCTCCGGCGGCCATGGAAACGGTCGCGATCATCGGACTCTCCACGGCGTTCTTCGCCGCCACCATTGGTCTCGCCCAGAACGACATCAAAAAGGTTTTCGCTTACTCGACGGTTTCTCAACTCGGCTACATGTTCCTCGGCGTCGGCGTCGGCGCGTTCACGGCGGGATTCTTCCACGTGTTCACGCACGCCTTCTTCAAGGCCTGCCTCTTCCTCTGCGCCGGCAGCGTCATCCACGCGATGCACGCC
>DAIDJK010000152.1 GCA_027450225.1 Bryobacterales bacterium
GAATGCAGTGGACCCGCCGGCAGCCAGGAGAAGTAGTTCTGATTCCATGAGTCCGTCCACGGGTAAATCAGCAGGAAAAGGCCCAATTCGAAGCAGAATACTATGAAAAGCACGGCGGAGAGCCGGTGCACCCAGCCGCGCGGCGCGGCATCCGGGGCTTCGGCGATTCCGGCCGGGCTTTGCGGCGGAGTTTCCGGAGTTTCCGGCGACAACCGGGCGGGGCCGCTGGTCTGGTCCATTCGCGCCTGTCCGGCGGGGGCCCCGTTGGTTGACGACGGATCGGTCATGAACTCGCCGCTCAAACCGCCGCGAACATCTCCATCTGGCGATCTTCAAAGCGCGGCGAGAACAGGGCATGCCGCCTTACGGGTTCAAAGCTGAGCCGGTGCAGCGGCGTGGGTCCGTGCTTCCTTATGGCCTCCATATGCTCGGGCGTCTGATAGCCCTTGTGACTGGCGAGCCCGTACTCGGGATAGAAGCGATCCCATTCGCGCATCATCTGGTCGCGATAGACTTTGGCGACGATGGATGCGGCGGCGATGGCATGGCATCGTTCATCTCCCTGGACGAGCGGCTGCTGGGGAAGCGCGATATCGAGCGGGACCGCATCCACCAGCAGAAAATCCGGCGCCGGACGAAGCTGCGCAACGGCCGTTTTCATGGCGAGCCGGGATGCTTCGTAGATATTGATTCGATCGATGGTGGCGGCATCGACCGCGGCGACAGCCCAGGCCACGGCGCGCTCGCGAATGCGTTCGGCGAGCACTTCGCGGCGTTCGGGCTCAATCTGTTTGCTGTCGTTGAGGCCGCGAATCGGGATATCGGGGGAGAGAATCACCGCGCCGGCGACGACGGCTCCGAAGAGCGAGCCGCGGCCGACTTCGTCCGCGCCCGCGATAAAACGGTAGCCTCGCGCCCGCAGTTCCTGCTCGAGAGCCGCCTGGCATTTCCAACGCGGCTTCTTCGCGGCGCGGGGCATCAGAAGAGTGGATTTCGGCCGAATTCAGGCGCCGTGATTCTCAGGACGCGTTCCTTTATTATTGAGACGCGTGCTGTTACTCAGGCGCGTTCCTTGAGACGGGCGGCTTTGCCTTTGAGTTTGCGCAGGTAGTAGAGCTTGGAGCGCCGCACTTTGCCGGTCCGGATGAAATCGATATGATCGATCAGGCGGGCATTCAAGGGGAAGATTCTCTCGACGCCCTGTCCGAAGCTGACCTTGCGAACCGTGATGGTTTCGCCCATGCCGGTGTTCTTGCGGGCAATCACCGTGCCTTCGAAAGCCTGCAGGCGCTCTTTGTCGCCTTCCTTGATGCGGACGTGCACGCGAATGGTGTCGCCGATTTTGAATTCCGGCAAGTCGGCGCGCCGATTCCGATTGATGTATTTGGTCAACAACAGGTTCTGCATTGGGAAACCTCAGGTAGGTTAATCCTTTATCCTACTACAGCGCCGCTTTCGATCCAGGGGCGCAGCGCACATTTCGGCTGGTGAAATCCACGCCGCCGGCGGTTCCGCATTTATTATGAATTCATGCTGAACCGGCGTCGATTCCTCGAGACGGCCGCGGGTGTTTCCGCGCTGGCAGGGGCGGGCCGCGCCGCCACGCGTTCCCGAAAATTCGAGGTGACGACACGAATCGAGGTGCTGAACGCCTCCGGGCCAACACGGGTGTGGGCGCCGGTTGCGCTCGAACGCGCGACGCCCTGGCAGCGGACGCTGGCGAACCGGGTCGATTGCAAAGGCGGCGCAGTGAAGACGGAGGCCAGCGCCGGCGGCAGCAGTCCCCGGATGATCGCCGCCGAATTTCCCGCCGGAGTGAAACCGGTTCTCTCGATCGCCGCCACGGTGGAAACGCGGGACTGGACCGTCAATGTGGGGAGCGGCGATCTGAGGCGCGGCGGCGCGGCCCGCGTGGCGCGTCCGGCGAATGTGGGCGAATATCTCCGGCCGACGAAGTATATTCCGACCGGCGGGATCGTGAAGCAGACCGCCGATGAGATTACGCGCGGCGCCGCGACCGACGTGGAAAAGGCCCGGGCCATTTACGAATGGATCGTGGAAAACACGCGCCGCAACCCGAAGACGCGGGGCTGCGGCCTGGGCGACATCCGGTTCATGCTCGAATCCGGCGACCTGAGCGGGAAGTGCGCGGACCTGAACGCGCTCTACGTGGGGCTGGCGCGCGCCGCCGGACTGGCCGCGCGAGACGTGTACGGCATCCGCATCGCGAAGTCCGAACTCGGGTACAAAAGTCTGGGGACTTCGACATCGACTGTGACGACGGCGCAGCACTGCCGGGCCGAAGTCTGGCTGGATGGCTACGGCTGGACGCCGGTGGATCCGGCGGATGTCCGCAAGGTGATGCTGGAAGAGCCGCCGGCGGGCAGAAGCGCCGCGGACCCGCTGGTGGAAAGCGCGCGGCGGCGTCTGTTCGGATCGTGGGAAATGAACTGGATGGCGTACAACTTTGCGCACGACGTGATGCTGCCGGGATCGCGCGGGCCCGCGCTGCCGTTCCTGATGTATCCGCAGGCGGAAGTCGCGGGGCAGAGAATCGATTGTCTCGACCCCGCGAATTTCCGTTACGAAATCACCGCAAAGGAAATCACGGTTTAGAACAGCAACCGCAGCGCCACCTGCATCTGCCGGGGGTTGCCGACGGTTGACGTGATGGTGCCCACCGCGCCGTTGCCGATACTCGCGTTCGGCTGGCCGAACTGCGGATGGTTCAGGATGTTGAACGATTCGGCGCGGAACTCGGCGGTGAGCCGTTCGGTGGGATGGAAATCCTTGAACAGCGACGCGTCGAGATTGGTGCGGCCGGGGCCGAAGAGAATGTCGCGGCCCGCGTTGCCGTAGGCATACTGCGCGGGCGAAGCGAACGCCGCGGGATTGAACCACATGTGGATGGTGGGATTCGCCAGCCCGGGGTTGCCCACCAGATTCGGGCGGCTTCCGGTGCCCGTATTCACGGTGGGAGTTTGCAATTGCGGCGTGAAGGGCAGGCCGGTCTGCGCCTGCAGCAGGCCGTTCACCTGCCAGCCGCCGAGGATTGCGCCGCGGAGGCCGTGCTCATTGAAGCCGGGGATCTGGTACGTGAAGCTGAGCGTGAACCGGTGCCGCATGTCGAAGGCGGAATTGCCGCGGTCGCAGAACCGGCAGCGCGGGTCCTGCGGGGTTCCGGTGCCGCCGCCGAAATCGGTGGAAACGTCATCGATGGAATGCGCCCACGTGTAGCCGAGCAGTCCGGTGAGACCGTTCGAGAGACGCTTCTCGGCGCTGGCCTGCAGGGCGTAATATTCGCTGAGCCCGTCAGAGGTGTAGTAAGTGATGTCCGCAAGATTCGGATCGGCTGAATAGAACGGCCGCCGCGGCCCGGTGGCGCCGGGTCCGGGCACGGGCTGGTTCGGATTCCATCCGTTGCCGAGACGGCGCCCGAGATTGCCCACGCCGCCGAGTTTGAACAGCGTCTTCCACGGCGCCACTTCCTGCTCCACGGTCAGATTGAACTGCTCGGCATAAGCGTTCTTGAAATTGCCGGGGATGCCGATGACGTTGCCGGTGGGGTTGGTGAGAACGCCGAGATTGAGGCCTGGATTCGGCGGCAGTCCCTGGCTCACCTGGCGTCCCACGAACTCGTCGCCCGGGCTGAAGATCACGATGGGCCCGAACGGCGCCTGGCGATCCAGCCGAAGCAGCGCGCCGCCGTTGCCGTTGGGGTTGTAGAAGAGGCCGAAGCCGCCGCGGATGACGGTGTGATTCAGCAGCTGATAGGCGAAGCCGAAACGGGGAGCAAAGTCGGTCCAGTCCGACCCGACATTGGCCGTGCTGCTGACGCCATTCGCGCCGGCCATCATCAGCGATACCGTGGCCGGATTGAAGTTGACGATGCGGTTGCCCACTTCGGTGTAAGGGCTGTAGTATTCCCAGCGCAGGCCGATATTGAGCGTGAGTTTGGTGGTGACGCGCCAGTCGTCGGCGGCGTAGAGCCCCGTCTCGATGCCCCTCATGCCGGGCCACACGAGCAGGTAATCCTGCTGCTCGAGGCTCGGAAAGCCGAGCAGCATGCTGGCCACGGCATCGCCGCTGTTGACGCCGGGCTGCGCCGTGAAGCCGGTGCTGAAGTTGAAGCGCCCGTTGCCCTGGTTGGTCTGGTATTCGGTGATCTGGCGGCGCCGCACGTCAGCCCCGAAATGCAGGGTGTGCTTGCCTTTCGTCCAGGTGAGATTGTCGAGTTCCTCGAAGGTGTTCTCACGGCGCAGGATGGGCAGCGAGCGGCTCATGCCGATGCCGGAATAGCCGGAGGGCGAAAAGATCGGCAGGCCGGTCTGGAACGCGTTCCAGTTCGAATTGGCCACGCCGAGCTCGTTGCCCAGATTTTCTGATGGCGTGGTTCCGTCGAGCGTGTAATCGACTCTGAAGCGCTGGAAGCCGACGCGGAAGTCGTTGATGAGCGTTGGACTGAAGATGTGGGTGTAATCCGCGACGGCGTGCTGCACTGGGTTGGCGGATGTGCCCGCGAAGCTGGCCTCGTCGCCGAGCGGCACCGGGTGGGAGATGCCCGGAATGGTGGTGGGCGGATAGCTCGGCGGCACGATGGTGTTGGTGTGCTGGATGGAATAGCGCGCGAAGAAGGAATCGTTCTGGGTGATCTGGTGATCCACGCGGATATCGCCCTGGTCCCAGTTCTGAATCTGGTTCAGATTCTCCGTGTAGTTATTGGTTCTGCCGGCCGTCTGCGGCGAAGGGTAGGCGTTCAGCATCTTCAGCGTGATCGGGTCGAAGCGGCTGGAGGGGATGATGTTGCCCGGAAACTGGGTACGCGCGTAGGATGTCGCGGTGGGAACCGTGGTCAGCGGATCGTAAATCGGCACGAAGCCGGTGAAGTTGCCGGTGCGTTCCGCCAGCGTGGGGACGGTGACGATCCCGATCGATTGCTGATTGCGGCGGAATCCTTCGTAGTCCATGAAGAAGAAGGTCTTGTCCTTGCCGTGATAGACCTTCGGGATTTCCACAGGTCCTCCCAGCGAGCCGCCGAACTGGTTATAGCGGAAGGAAGGGAAGGGCTGCGGGGGCGGATTGAAGAAGTTTCGCGAGTCCATCCAGGAATTGCGCAGAAACTCGAAAGCGCTGCCGTGGATCTGATTGGTGCCGGACTTGGTCACTACATCCACCACCGCGCCTGAGTTCCTGCCCTGATCCGCGCTGAAAAGGTTGGTCTGCACCTTGAACTCGCGAATGGCTTCGACAGCGGGCCGCAGCACGATCGAGAGCGTCAGGCGGTCGTTATCGTCGATGCCGTCGTAGAGGAAATCGTTCGAACCTTCGCGATTGCCGTTCGAGAAGATTTCCGTTCCCGGCCTTCTGTCATCCGGCCGCGCGCCGCTCATGATGGTGCCGGAAACGCTGTAGCCGGTTCCGTTGACGCCCGGCGCGAGCGTGGCAAGCTGCACGAAGTTGCGGCCATTGAGAGGCAGCTCCGCGGTGAGCTGCGTATTCACCACCGTGCCGAGCGACGAGGACTGGGCTTCGAGCTGCGGAGCCGTCCCGGTAACCTCCACGGTTTCGCTCACCTGTCCGGGCTCGAGGGTGAAGTTCATGGTGGCCGCCTGGTTCACCTGCAGTTCCACCGCGCTCTGTACTACCTTCTTGAAGCCCGAAGCTTCGGCGGAAATGTCATAGGAACCGGGCGGAAGCTGAGTTACAAGATAAGCTCCGCTCTGGTCCGTGGACGTAGTGCGCACGGCGCCGGTGCCGGTATTGGTTACTGTAACTTTGGCGTTCGGCACGGATCCGCCGGAGCTATCCGTGACTATGCCGCTGAATTGTCCTGTCGTCGCCTGGCCATAGGCCAGAGCCGTGCATGCGAAGGCAAACAATGCCGTTCGCAGCAGGCGCGAAGCTGCAAACATTCGAGACCCCCTCGACTAACGTTCGCGCTTTACGTTATCAACATTGGTTGGACCGTGCAACTATGTAATCCCATTATTCCCGCAACCAGTGCCTCGCGGACAGGTGGGACGCGGCAGACTAGATCGCGCTCCGGCCCGGCAGGCCGCCTGATGCAGCCGCGCCTGGGGGTTGATAAAGTAGCGGGCGAATCGCCATGAATCGCAGATCGTTTCTGAAGACAGCCGCCGCGTCCGCTCTCGCATTCGCGCGCGCTCCGCTGGTGAGCGCCGCCATGCCGAAGATGAAGATCACGCGCGTGCGGGCCTATGCGCCGCCGCATCCGAACCCTCTCTTCAACCAGTCCGATACCGTGGTCACGATTGAAACCGACGCGGGCATTACGGGCATCGGGGAAGGCGGCTTCACGGATACGCTGCGACAGTGCGCCGGCCGCCTGATCGGAAAAGACCCGCAGTTTATCGAGCGGCTCTGGCAGGATATGTCGCGGTCCTTCTTCTATCCGCCGGGTCGCGAGAAGGAAGACGCCCTGGGCGCGCTCGATCTGGCGCTGTGGGATATCAAAGGCAAGGTTCTGAAGCTGCCCGTGCACGAGGTTCTTGGCGGCATGGTGCGCAATTACTGCGAGTGCTACAACACGGCCGGACTGATTCCGGGCGTGAAACCGGGCATGAGCGTTCGCGAGCGCGCGAAGCTCACCATCGATGCGGGCTATCGCGCCTTCCGCATGGATGCGGCGGCCAATCCGCGCAGCAACACCACTTACAACACCCGCGAGAAGGTGAACGAAGTCTATGAAGATTGCGCTCAGGCGCGCGACGGCGTGGGGAAGAATGGCGACTTCTGCATCGACTTCCACCAGCGCTTCGATCTGATCGACGCCGTCCGCGCCGCCAATCTGATCGAGCCGCTGAATCCGCTTTTCGTCGAAGATCCGGTGCGCGCCGAAGCCTTCGAACAGGACCTGCCGCAGTTCCGCCGCATGGTGAAGGTCCCGATCGCCGCCGGCGAAGAGTGGGGCAACAAATGGGACTTCAACCGGCTGGTGGAAAACCACGTGATCGACTACGTTCGCGCCACGCTGCCCAACGTCGGGGGGATTACGGAGATGATGAAGATCGCCGCGCTCTGCGAGACGCACTTCGTGGGCATCGTGCCGCACTTCACCGGCCCTATCGCCACGGCGGCGCTGGTGAATTCGCTCGGAACGTTTTCCGGCCCGGTGCTGATGGAATATAACTACGGGGGCCGCGAACTTTCCTATCTGCCGAAGTGTCTCGACTTCAAAGACGGCAAGCTTTATCCGAACGACCGGCCGGGGCTCGGGGTGGAAGTCGATCTGAACCAGTGCAAACCATTGCTGGAAGTGACCACTTACGACACCAACCGCGCCCAGACTTACTTCCGGCCGGACGGGTCCATTACGAACTGGTAAGTCCGCACGGGAGCTGCGGGGCGCGGCGCTGGTCCGCGGAGCGCCCCACGGCAGGTTGAGGGATCCGGGCTAAAGCGTCCGGGTTCCGCCCGTGGCATAACCGGTGGTGACGGTACCGGACGCGCTGCATCCCGCGTGTCCGCAGTTGCATGTGATGTCCGGGTGCCCGGCGTTACCTTCGCAGAACGCGCTGCAATATTTGCTGTCCGCCGCGGCGCGGCACACGCAGGATGGATGGGCGCACTTCTCTCGTTTGTCGTCAGCCATAAAGACCTCCGGTTTTAACCAGCCGATTTGAGTCCAATGCGCGGGGCCGCGGGTGTCGTTCCGCACTTACAAAGCTTTACCCCGCTTAATGGAACCGGATGATAAATTTCGATTGTGCGGATTCTGATCGTGGACGACGACGAAGAGCTCGCCAGTCTGCTGACGGAACTGCTGACCCGCGAGGGATTCAGCGTCGATACCCGGAACGAGGGCCGGCGCGGCCTTTCGGCTGCGCTCGGCGGCGGTTACGACCTGCTGGTTCTGGATGTGATGCTGCCGGGGCTGGACGGCTTTGAAATTCTGCGCCGCATACGGCGTGAAACGCGCCTGCCTGTATTGATGCTGACGGCGCGCGGCGAAGATGAAGACCGGATTGTGGGTCTGGAACTGGGGGCGGACGATTACCTTCCGAAACCGTTCAACACGCGCGAGCTGGTGGCCCGCATCCGCGCCATCATGCGCCGCCTCGAGCAGCGCGCGCCTGGCGGAAGGCTGGAACTGAACGGCATCAGCATCGACCCCGGTACCCGCGATGTGACGCGCGACGGCGAGCACGTGGAAGTGACCACCTTCGAATTCGATATCCTTGAGACGCTGATGCGCTCGGCCGGCCGCGTGGTTTCAAGGGACGAACTGATGGAAGAACTCTATGGCCGCAAGGCTACGCCGTTCGATCGATCGGTGGATATGCATATCAGCCATCTGCGGAAAAAACTCGAAGGCGAGAAGCCTTTGATCAAGACGGTGCGCGGAGTCGGCTATCAGTTCGTAAGGTCGCCTGAAGAAGGCGTTGCGGCGTAAAACGTGCGAAGTCTTTTCACAAAAATTCTGCTGTGGTTTTTCCTGACGGTGATCGTCACCTCGGCCGCCAGCTTCTACGTTTCCACCATCCTGCTTCGCTCCCGCCAGCCCAACTTCAACCGCTTCTCGTTCGAACTGCGCGAAGCGCGCCGCGCCTGGG
>DAIDJK010000153.1 GCA_027450225.1 Bryobacterales bacterium
CGTGTCCGCGTGTGAGCAGGCCGGGCGAAGCGAACTGGAATGAGCGCAGCAACTCGATGGTGACGGGCGTTTTACCCGTGCCGCCCGCGGTGATGTTTCCGACGCTGACTACCGGAACCGGCAGCCTGCGCATGCGGCGGAGTTTGGCACGGCGGTCTCGGGCGCTGAAGAAACGCCAGAGCTGCGCGAAGAACCAGAGCACGGCGAATGCGGGCTGTACGGGCCGGACACGCGGCCAGTGCGTGTCGTGAAGTTCGGCGATGACGGCGGCGCAGCGCTCGTCGGCTCCGCGTTGGGAATCGGCGGCGCGGCGGGCGCGAACGCCAACATCAGGATCGGACGCTGCGCGCAGGATGGCGTCACGGAGTTCGCCGCCGTTCTGGATCCGAACCAGCGCGCGCCCGGCTTCAAACACGGCTTCGATATCGGCGAAGTTTTCCAGATGCGGCCCGGCGATGACGGGTTTTCCGAAGGCGGCGGGTTCCAGAATATTGTGGCCGCCCTTTTCGGCGAGGGTGCCGCCCATGAAGACCACGTCGGCGAAGGCGAACAGGCCGCTCAGTTCGCCGATGGAATCGAGGAGGAGAACATCGGCCGAGGGATTGGCGAGCGACGTTCGGCGGGTGAACGGGAGGCCGGATGAGTCGAGCTTTCGGGCGACGGCGTCGAAACGCTCCGGCTTGCGCGGGACCAGGATCAGCCGCCAGCCGGAAAGATTGCGCTGCGCGGCGATGACGGCGTCTTCTTCCTCAATATTGGCGTCGGCCGAGGTGCTGGCGGCGATCCAGAGTTTCGAGCCGCGGGAAACCCGGAGGAAACGCTCGACTTCTTCAGGCGCTGCTTTCGAGGCCGAAGCTGCCGTGGCGCAGTATTTCAGATTGCCGGCTGTTTCGACGATGCTTTCGGGTGCGCCGATTTCGATGTAGCGGGCGCGCATGGCTTCCGATTGGGCGAGGATCCGGTGGCAGAGCGGCAGAATGGCGCGGAACAGGAAGCGGAAGCGCCGGTAGCGCGGCAGGGCGCGGTCCGAGATGCGCGCGTTGACGATCGCGAGGCCGCCGCCAACGCGCGTCACTTCGCGAAACAGGTTCGGCCAGATTTCGGTTTCGACGACGACCACGACCGACGGACGGAGGCGCCGCACCACCCGGCGGATGCACCAGACGAAATCGAACGGCACGAAGAAAATGCCGGCGGTGAGATGCGAAACGCGCTTTTGAGCCATTTCGCGACCGGCAAGCGTGCCCACGCTCAGGAAGGAAGGCACGCCGGGCAACTGCGCGCGAAGCGCTTCGAGAACCGGAGCAACCGCGAGAACTTCGCCCACCGAGACGGCATGCAACCAGATGGGTCCGGCGACAGTCTGTTGCCACGAGGGCGGGAGCGAACCGAAACGCTCCGGCAGACTGCGCGCCCAGGCGCCGCTGCGCAGCGAGCGTGACAGAAGATAGATTAAGAAGACGGGTGAGCCGAGCGCCTGAACAACGCGGTAAAGGAGAAAGATCGCTTTGCGTTTCAAACGATGGGGAAGTCTTGCGCTCCTTTGTGTGAGTATAGCGGCGCTGGGCGTCGGCGCAGCGGCGCGGGCAGGCGAGAAAGACGAGTTCAAGGCGAAGGCGGCCGCCGAATACCCGCACAGGCAGGCGAGCGAGAAGGTGACGATCGCCGTACAGCCGTATGTAACGGACGATGAGGCGAAGGAACCCTTCGGGAAAGTGAATCCGTGGCGCTATGGCGTGCTGCCGGTGCTGGTGGTGATCCAGAACGACAGCCCGCATGCCATCCGGCTGGACAAGGCGCGGTTCACCTACGATCTGCCCGACGGATCGAAGGTGGAGGCGATGCCGGCGGCGGATGTGCGCTTCATCATGGGCGCTAAGAAGCCGAGGCAGATCTCGGGTCCCATCGGCGTGGTGCTGCCGAAGGGGGGCAAGAATCCGCTGAACGAGTGGGCCATCGAGGGGCGCGCGCTGGCGGCGAAGATGATTCCCGCGGGGGAATCGGCCAGCGGATTCGTTTACTTCCAGACGCCGGAGCAGAGCGATGCCGCGTCTGTGTATATCACCGGCCTGACGGATGCGGTCACAAACCAGGAACTGTTCTACTACGAGATTCCGCTCTCGGGCAAATGACTGGCTGGTTCGGCATCGCGATTCTGCTGGCGGCCTCGGGTTCAGCCGGACCGGGCGCGTCCCAGGCGATTCGCATCGATGCCGGCGAATTCCGCTGGTGGCCGCTGCATGTGCGGAAAGCGCCCTCGGAAATCATTTGCCGCTTCGAAGTGCTGCACGGCGCTGGGACCGTGCATGCCGAACTGCTGGGGGAACATGAATTCCGGCAGTTCGTACGCGGGCGTCCGTACGACAAGCTGATCGGGACGCCGGCGGCGGCGAACGCGCAGTTCAGCCAGATTGTGCAGGATCGCGGCGATTACGCGGTGGTGATCATGAACAATGCCGGCGCGCCGCCCGCCATCGTTTCCATGTACATCGAAACGAGACTGGCGACGGAGAGCGGCGGCATCGCCCGGACACTGCCGCCCGAACGCAGGCTGGCGGTGATTCTGATCAGCTTCGCCATCTTTTTCATTTCGGCGGGGTGGTCCGGGCTGCGGCTGATCCGGGCGATGAAGAACGCGGCCTGAAATCCGTTCAGCCGAAGAGGATGGTTTCACCGTTGCGCGGAATCAGGAAATTTTCTCCCTTCAGGCGCATCTGCAACTGCGCGCGCGGCTGATCGATGGACTCATCGGCAAGCTGAAACGTGCCGTGGTGGATGGCGATGCTGGTCCCGGCGCCGAGCGCGTGGTGGGCTGCAAGCGCCTGGCCAGGGGACATGTGAGCCGATTCCATAAACCAGAGCGGCTCATACGCGCCGATGGGAAGCAGCGCAATGCGCGGCGCGCCAACCCGATCCCGTATCTCCTCGAAGTGGCTGCCGAACGCCGTATCGGCCGCGAAGCAGACCAGGCCGGCTGGCGTGTGAAACGCATATCCGCACCACAGCGTGCAGTTGCGATCGAACGGAGTGCGCGCGGAAAAATGGCGCGCGGGAATGCAGGCGATGGAGGCGTATTCGTCCCACCAGTCGAGTTCGGCGACGCTGGCGAAGCCGGCGCTTTCGAGCAGCGGTTTCAACCCGAGCGGCACGATCACGGTGGGTGAGTGCCGGCGCGCAATTTGCCGCAGCGTCGGGAGGTCGAGATGGTCGTAATGATTGTGGCTGATGAGGAGAACGTCAATCGGCGGGAGATCGGACAACCTGACGCCCGGCGCACGGTGGCGCCGCGGCCCCGCGAACGGAACCGGGCTGCAGCGTCTGGACCAGATCGGGTCCGTCAGGATGGTACGGCCCTGCTGCTCGACAAGAACGGTGGAGTGATTGACGAGCGTGATCCGCGTCTGATGTGCGGAGAGCGGTTCGGCGATGTTCGGCTGCTCGTTATCGCTGACGAACTCAGGCGATGGCGCGGCGCTCGAAGTCAGCTTCCAGCGAATGACGTCCGGGAATCCGCGCGGCGCGGGGCCTTCGGGGTTGAAGAAGCGCTGACCGTCGAAGTGGCGTGAAGCAGGCCGCTTCAGTGCTTCATCTCGCTGTGCAGTATCGGCGTGAGCGAGGCGAGATCGAAAGCTCCGTTGTATTTCTTTCCGTCGATGAAGAAAGTCGGCGTACCTGCGACGCCATCATCTTCGCCCTGCGCCTTTTCCGCGCGAATGCGGGCCAGATACTTGTGCGAATCCACGTCCGCCGTGAAGCGCTTCATGTCGAGCCCGATCTGGCGGGCATAGCCGAAGACGCGCGCGCGATCGAGATTCGGGAACCCGGCGTAGAGGAGATCGTGCATTTGCCAGAATTTGCCCTGCGCCTGCGCGGCCAGGGCGGCTTCGGCGCCGAATTCGGCCTGCGAGTGGTCCTCGAGCGGGAATTGCTTGAAGACGAGGCGAACGTCATTGGGGAAGGCCGCGAGCACCTGCTTCACTTTGGGGACGACCGCCGAACAATAGGGGCACTGGAAATCCGAGTATTCGACGATGGTGACCTTCGCGTTCTGCGGGCCGGCGACGGGATCGCCCACAGTCTGAATTTTGACCGGATCTTCGAGCAGAGCCTCAGGAGCCGTGGCCATGCGCCTGAGATCGGCTTGCACCGTGGCCAGCGACTTTCCTTCGCTGACCTCCTTCACGGCCGCTTTGGCGAGCTTGTGGCTGATGCCACAACTGGGGTCTTTCACGCGGCATTCCGCCACCTTCATGTTGCAGCCGCAGGAGCAGCCTTCAGCGCGCAAGGCGGCCAGCACTTCATGCTTTTTCGCCGGGCTGAGGCCGCTGAGATCCACGCCGGGAAGAGAAGTTTCAGTGCGCCAGTCGCTTTGCGAAAAAGCGACGGCGGCTACAAAGAGGAACGGCGCAAAACCGCGTATCTGCACGAATCCATTCTCCCGCACGAAATCTGATGCTCAGGGCCGCACGATGGTTCCATCCAGCATGCGGTCGTTGCCGCGCGATTCGAAATCGACCTTATAGGGATATCTTGCGGCGGCGGCTTCATCGATATCGATGCCGAGGCCAGGCTTGTCGTTTGAATACATATAACCCTTGCGGATGGAGGGGCAGCCGGGAAACACTTCCTGCGTGGCTGCGGAGAAGACCGTCTCTTCCTGGATGCCGAAGTTCGGCGTCGCCAAATCGAGGTGCAGGTTGTAGCAGTGGCCGACCGGGTCTACGTTGTTCGGTCCGTGCCAGGCGGTGCGGACATCGAAAAACTCGCAGCAGTGCGCGATTTTGCGGGCCATGTTGAGGCCGCCGACGGCCGAGATGTGGCAGCGGATGAAATCGATCCAGCGGTTGGCGACCAGCGGCAGCCATTCCTGTCTGTTCACGAATAACTCGCCCATGGCAAGCGGCGCGGCTGTCTCCTGGCGGAAGGTCTGGAACCAGCCGACGTTTTCCGGCGAAACCGGATCTTCCATGTAATAGGGACGATAAGGTTCCACGGCCTTGCACAACTGGATCGCCTGGTTCGGCGCGGGGCGCTCGTGGATGTCGTGAATCAGGCCGACATCGAAGCCGACCTTCGAGCGAATGTAGTCGAACATGTGAATGGTGGCGTTCAGATAACGGCCGGGATCGAAGACGGGAGAGATGCCTTGCGCGCCATC
>DAIDJK010000154.1 GCA_027450225.1 Bryobacterales bacterium
GCTGATTGCGAATGCGGACTGGAAGAACTGGACCGAATCGCTGCCGGTGGAAGAAGGCGACCCGTCGAAGCACAAGTCCGTTTCAAGGCCCCGGCCCGGCCATGCGGATCTCGCAGGAGCGATCAAATACGGATTTGCCGACGCGCGGTATGTGCTGGAGCGCGCCAGTGCGCGCGAAACTACCGCCAGGGTTGCCATTGGCGCGGTGGCGAAACTGTTTCTTTCCCACCTCGGCATTGAAGTGCTTAGCCATGTGATCGCCGTGGGTCGCGAGCGGCTGGAGCGTACGGTCGGGTGGGCGGAGGTTGTTGAACTGAGCCGCAGGCGCGAAGTGCTGCTCGGCTGCGTGGATGCCGACGCCGAGCAGCGGATGAAGGCCGTGGTGGACGAGGCCTATCGCACGGGGGATACGGCGGGGGGAATCTTTGAAGTGGTCGCCCATGGCTTGCCGCCCGGGCTCGGCTCGCATATCACGTGGGATTCGCGGCTTGATGGGCGGCTCGCGCAGGCGATAGTGTCAATACAGGCCGTGAAAGGCGTGGAAGTCGGATTCGCCGAAGAAGGCGCTCAGAGTTTCGGCTCGAAGGTGCAGGACACCATTCACTACAACGGCGAAGAACGCCGATTCTTCCGGGGCGACAATCGGGCTGGCGGACTGGAAGGCGGCATGACGAACGGCGAAGATCTGCGGGTGCGCGGATTCCTCAAGCCGATTTCGACGCTTCGGCGTCCTCTCGAATCCGTTGACCTGCAGACGCGAGAGCCTTCGAAGGCCGCTTACGAGCGCTCTGACGTTTGCGTCGTTCCCGCCGCCGGAGTCATTGGAGAAGCGATGGTGGCGATTGTGCTGGCGTCGGCCGCGCTCGAAAAGTTCGGCGGGGATTCGCTGGGCGAGACGAAGCGGAATTTCGAAAATTATCTTGAGCAGGTGCGGAATTTCTGATGATTTACCGCATCGTGAAATATTTGAACAACCCGGTGCTGGAGAAGCCTGCCGAAAAGGTAACGGAATTCGGTACGGCCGAACTGCGCGAACTTGTCGAGAACATGTTCGAAACCATGTACGCCGCGCACGGGATTGGGCTGGCCGCGCCGCAGGTCGACGTGTCGAAGCGGATTACTGTGATCGACATTACAGGAGGTGAAGAGGGGCATGAACCTGAGCGACTGGTGCTGATCAACCCCGAAGTCACCACGAAGGAAGGAAAGATCACGGAAGAGGAAGGCTGCCTCAGCATTCCGGGCATACGCGAGCCGGTAACGCGGGCGCGCAAGGTGACCGTGCGAGCGCAGAACGTGGAAGGCGAATGGCAGGAACTGGAGGGCGAGGATCTGCTGGCCCGGTGTTTTCAGCACGAGATCGATCACCTGAACGGAATTCTCTTCGTAAGCCATCTGAGCGCGCTCAAGCGCGACCTGATCAAGCGCCGCATTCGGAAATTGCAGAAGGCGGGTGAGTGGGAGTGACGAATTGAGGGCCGTTTTTCTTGGCACTCCCGAGTTCGCCGTCCCAACACTTGAAGCAATGGTTGCCGCCGGTCACGACGTGCTGGAAGCCGTAACGCAGCCGGACCGGCCGAAGGGAAGAAAGCAGGAGATCGAGTTTTCGCCGGTGAAGCGGACAGCGGCCGGTTTCGGAATACCTGTATTCCAGCCGGAGAGAATCCGGCGCCCGGAAGCCGTGGAGCACTTGCGCTCTCTTGCGCCGGAGGTAATGGTTGTGGTCGGTTACGGGCAGATCATCCCCCAAAGCGCCATCGACATTGCGCCGCTGGGAATCGTCAACGTTCACGCCTCGCTTTTACCCGAACTGCGCGGGGCTGCGCCGATTCAGTGGGCAATTGCGCGAGGCTGCGACCGGACAGGCGTTACGACGATGCAAATCGATGCAGGGCTCGACACAGGGGACATTCTCGAACAATGGGCAACCAGCATCGGGCCTGAGGAAACGGCCCCTGAACTTTCGTCGAGGCTCGCGGCTGCAGGAGCCGGGTTGCTGGTCCACACGCTCCAGGGACTCACGGAAGGGAGCATCGTCCGCACGCCACAGGACGATTCGCGCGCCACTTTTGCTCCCATATTGAGTAAGGAAGACGGTCGTATCGACTGGACTCGAACGGCCGTGGAAGTTCATAATGTGATTCGCGGGCTCCAGCCGTGGCCCGGAGCACAAACTCTGTTCCGGGGACAATCGATTCACATCTGGCGATCCAGGCTGAGTTCCCGCCAATGGGAAGGAGCGCCCGGGACCCTGTTTCACGATGGCGGCGTTTTCGCTCTGGCGGGCGACGGCGCAGCCATCGAACTACTGGAAATTCAACTGGAAGGGCGTAAACGGATGCCGGCGGAAGTTTTCGCGAGAGGGCATCGTCCAACGCCAGCCGACCGACTTGGAAAATGAGACCACTCGACCTACCACTGGGCTTTAAGTACTCCACCGCCTATGCCGGCATTCGTAAAGAAGCCAAAGACGATCTCGCCCTGATCGTTTCCGGCGTTCCGGCCGCGGCGGCAGCCGTCTTCACCACAAACAAGGTGCAGGCCGCGCCGGTGAAGCTGGCGCGCGCGAATGTACGCGCTTCGAAAGGCGTTTGCGGCGCCGTTCTGGTAAACGCCGGGAATGCGAACTGCGCCACGAAATCGGGCGATAAAGTCGCGCTCTCCACGACAAAGACGCTTGCGAAACTGCTGAAACTGCAGCCCACTCAGGTGCTGCCCGCGTCAACGGGCGTCATCGGTGTGGAACTGGATGAAAAGCTCATCCTGAACAAGCTGGAGGATCTGGTTGCCGGGCTGAATGACACCGCCCTGCCAGACGTGGCCCGCGCCATCCTGACGACGGACCTGCAGCCGAAAGGCGCATCCCGCGAGGTGACGCTCCGCAGGGGTACCGTACGCATCGCCGGTATCACCAAAGGCTCCGGCATGATTCACCCGCGCATGGCTACCACGCTCGGCTTCGTGATGACCGACGCCCTGGTGCCGCAGACGCTGCTGCGCCGCATGCTCGTTCGCGCCGCTGAGGTCAGTTATAACCGCATCTCCGTGGATGGAGACACCTCGACCAACGACACGCTGATCGTGCTGGCGAACGGAGCGTCGGGCGTGCGGCCGGACCCGAAGGAAATGAGCATCTTCGAGGAGTCCCTCACCGAAACCCTGCAGTCTCTCGCGCGGCAGATCGTTCGCGATGGCGAAGGCGCCCGCAAGCTGATCTCCGTAGAAGTGCATGGCGCTCTGAGCGACGCCGCCGCGGCCGCCATTGCACGCGCCATCGCCAATTCGCCGCTGGTCAAAACGGCTATTGCCGGATCGGATCCCAACTGGGGCCGCATCCTTTCTTCGGCTGGAAACGCCGGCGTGAATTTCGATCCCGAAACCGTCGAGATCACGTTGCAGGACGTGAAGGTCTGCCGGAATGGTCTGGCGGCTCCTTTCGACGAGAACGATATGAAGCAGCGGCTCGACGACACGGACATCTCGATTGTGTTCCGCATCGCGGGTAAGAATAAAGGCAGCGCGACGTTCTGGACGTGCGACCTCACCGAGGACTACGTCCACATTAATGCCAATTATCGGACGTAGGCGTTTCGCCGCACTGGCGGCGCTTGGAGCCGGCCGGCTTCTCGGCGCGGAAGAAACTCCGATGAGCCGGCTCGCGAAGCTCGCGACTTATCTCAGCGAAAACTCGGTTCCCGAAGCTCTCGACTGCTTCGATCCGGCGATGAAGGACTATCCGTCTGTCATGGCCGATATCGAGGCGCTCGGCGCCCAGACGGATGTCCTCTGCGCCATCGACGTGGTGAGCGAATCGGGCACGGGAGATCAGGAAACACTGGACACCGACTGGTATGTGGAACTCCGGTCCCAGGCGGCAGGCGGCCCCGTGGAACGCAGACGCGAGCGGGTGTCCATCCGCATGAACAGAATTCGAGGCAAGTGGAAGATCACGTCCTTCGCGCCGCTCTCCATCCTCAGTCCGATTCATATCTGAAGAATCGAGCAGAAATCACGCGCCCGCTCTGCGTGGTTTCTGCGCCTTGTTCGGCGACGGCTCTTTCGCCGGGGGCTTCTTCTCAAGGCTTCTGCGAAGCGCGTCGAGTATATCCACAACAGGCGCGGCTCCGGACCTTACGGCCGCCGCTTTCCCAGCAGAACCGGCAATCCTCTGCTCGACCGACCGCCGAACTCGCGCCATGCGCTCATCCGTGAACCTCGCCGGATCAAATTCGCCGGACAGCTGCGCGATCAGCATTTCGGCCAGTTTCGATTCCTGCGGCTTGACGAGGGAAAGATCGGCGCTCGCTTCATCAGACGCGTGAATCTCGGCCGGATAGAACAAAGTGTGCAGGATAATGCCGCTGGCGCCCGGACGCAGCACTGCGATTCGCTCTCGGCCGTGCATGGCGAACCGCGCCAGGGCCGCGAAGCCGGTGCGCCGCATCGCCTCGAAGAGCAAAGCATAGGGTTTGTCGCCGCCACGATCAGGAGCTACATAGTACGACGCGTTGAAGTAAACGGCATCGATACCCGCGAGCTTGATGAATTCGACGATCTCAATATCCGGAGTTGTCGCGGCGCGCAACTGGCGAAGTTCCTCCGGACGAAAAACGGCGAACTCACCTTTTGAATATTCATAGCCTTTCAGAACATCACGCGGCTGGACGGGCTCGCCGCTGTCTTCCTGAGTGAAGCCCTGCCGAAGCGGCGTAATCACCACAGGCGCTGCCGGTTCACTCCGCGCGT
>DAIDJK010000155.1 GCA_027450225.1 Bryobacterales bacterium
GGGCGATGTTCATTTGACGTGGGCCGACGGACCATACTCCTACGCGATCACGAGGAGCTTCGGGAAGCTGATTTATCGCGTGACGGACGGCAAAAACGTGTTTGAAACGCCTCTCGAGTACGCGTTCGGACAAGGCGAAGCGGGGCAGACGTACGTCTATTCGAGGAATGGAAGTTATTATGAGAGCCGCGTCAGCTACTATGCGGCGCTGAAGGCGCTGGACGTGACGGTCGGGGCGCGCAATACGCCGCCTTCAAACGTGAGCGAGGCGGCGGGCCGCTTGATCGCCGGCCATGAAACGCGGGAATGTTTCGGCTGCCATACCACCGGCGCGCGCATTGGGAGCACGCTGCAACTCGAGCACTTCGAAGACGGCGTGCAGTGCGAAGCATGCCACGGCCCAGGCGGCGAGCACATCGCGAGCATCCGGGGGGGCAAACCGGCGCCCGAAAGTATCCGTTCCCTGAAGGGCATGGATGCTCAGGAAACCAGTGAATTCTGTGGCGTTTGCCATCGCACCTGGGATACCGTGATGCTGATGGGCATTCGCGGTGTGAATAACGTTCGGTTCACGCCCTATCGTCTTGCCAACAGCCAGTGCTTCTCGGTTACGGACAGGCGCATCGCCTGCACCGCATGCCACGATCCTCACGGCGGCCTGGCCGAGACGGACCGGGCGTACGACGCCAAGTGCCAGGCCTGTCACAACAGGCAGAATGCCGCGCTGAAGAAACAGACCTGCCCGGTGGCGAAAGAGAACTGCACGTCCTGCCACATGCCGCGTATCGAGCCGCCTGAAGCGCATCACGGCTTTGCGGATCATGACATTCGCATCGTGAAATCGAAAGGGGATTACCCCGGTTAGAATGCCGCGCGCGATTTATGCCGCCATCGAGGCGGGTGGAACGAAATTCGTCTGCGGACTGGGTTCTGGTCCTGAAGATCTGGAAACCACTCAGTTTCCCACCACAACGCCGGCAGAAACGATTGCGCGCGCGCTCGAATTTTTCAGCAGTTGCGCCAGGGGACCGATCGCCGCGGCGGGCATTGCGTCATTCGGTCCGGTGGAACTGCATCGCGATTCGCCGGGCTGGGGACGCATTACGACGACTCCGAAAGCCGGATGGCGTGACGCTGACCTGGCCGGGCCGGTAGGCATGGCGCTCGGCGCGCCAGTGGTGTTCGACACCGACGTGAACGGCGCCGCGCTGGCCGAGCATCGCTGGGGCGCCGCCCGTGACGTCGACGATTGCGTGTACCTCACGATCGGTACCGGCATCGGCGGTGGCGCGATTTGCGACGGGAGGCTTCTCCACGGCCTGCTGCATCCGGAAATGGGGCACATCCGGGTTCCGCACGATCGCGTGGCTGACCCATTTCCCGGAGTGTGCCCTTTTCACGGCGACTGCCTCGAAGGGCTTGCCTCAGGGCCCGCGATTCAGGCGCGATGGGGATGCCGCGGCGCCGATCTTCCAGCCGGACACCCGGCATGGGAACTAGAGGCCCGCTATCTATCGCTGGCGGTTGCGAATCTGGCGTGCACTCTGTCACCCGCGCGATTCATTCTGGGAGGCGGCGTTATGGCGCAGCGCCATCTGTTCGATCTTCTGCACCAGTACACGCTGGCCCTTCTGAACGGATACATTGCGTCCGCGCGCATCACGGACCGCATCCATGAGTACATCGTGCCGCCGGCGCTTGGAAGCCGCGCGGGCGTACTCGGCGCACTGGCGCTCGCGGAGACCGCGGCGGGCTGAGTCCAGCCCGCAGCCCGCAGCTCTCACACTCTTTCTGCTGCGGCGCGTGATAAGGCCCCGTCTACGTCGTTGCGCTCGCTCACCGTGCTCAACGGATTGTTCAAATACGCCTCCGCGCGCTAAGCTTCGCGCGCCTCGTAGCCACGGCCTCCTCGCGCGCCTCGCCACGAAAGGGTGTGCGAAATGCGGGCTAGCGAGCCCAGGCGAGGCCGTCTACCGTCTTGCCGGCGGGGATCAGCTTTGCGACTTTCCAGTCCGCCGTGGAAATCGCCGCCACTTTCGCGCTCTTGTCGCACGAAACGTACGCGACCTGTCCGTCCGGCCGGATCAGGACTTCCTGCGGCGCCGCGGGAACATCGATGGTGCGCGCCACCTTCATGGCCGCGAGATCAACCACCGCTACTTTATTGGCATCGGGCATGCAAACCACAAGGTATTTGCCGTCGTGCGTTGCCGCCGTGCCGTAACCCGCCGCAGGCAGCGGAACGCGGGTCTTCACCTTGTTGGTCGCGGTGTCGATCACCACCAGCATCGGCGTCGTCTGGTCTGACGTGAACGCCATCGAATTGTCGCGCGAAAGCGAGATACGCTGGGTGTTCTTCGAAATCGGGATGATGGCCAGAACTTTCCTGTTGTCGAGATCCAGCACCGACACCGTTCCGGGACCCACGTTCGCCGTATAGCCCCGGTGTCCATCGCTCGAGATCGCGAGCATGTGCGACTGCTCCTGGCCCGTAGGCACCGTGCCTATGATCTTCAGAGATTTCGGGTCGATGATGGAGATCGTCTTGTCCAGCTCGGTAGTGACGTAGAGCAGACCGTTCGCCGGACCGAACTGCGGACAATGCGGCCGGACTCCACGGCCGAAATCGACTTTGCCGACGACTTTGCGCTGCGCCAGGTCGATCACTACCATTTCGCGACCGTTTGTACCGGGCTTTCCTACGCCCGAATTGCCGTAGATGGGCGCGTAGACGAGCTTGCCGTCCGGGGAAGCAATCAATTCGTGCGCCGTTATGCCGCCTTCCGGAATGGCGGCCACCTGGCGGCCGGCCTGCTGATTAATGATGCCGACGGTTTCATCACCCTTGTTGGCGACGACGAGCGTGCCGCCGGATGGATTACCGCCGACCGAGGCTCCGGAGAGCATGAAGACGCCGAAGCCGAAGAGCGTGATGAGAAGCGTGCGTGACATGGAGGGTACGCGGTTCAACTTATCACAGCCCCGGCGCCGCGCCGC
The DNA here is from genome assembly GCA_027450225.1 of Bryobacterales bacterium. Classification (GTDB taxonomy): domain Bacteria; phylum Acidobacteriota; class Terriglobia; order Bryobacterales; family Bryobacteraceae; genus BOG-234. Next base: position 2,998 of record DAIDJK010000155.1, read on the forward strand.
GCGAGAGAAGTGGCTCCAGCCACGGTTCGAGCGCCGGGTCCTGAAAATCCGTGATTGTCAGCGCGACTCCGGGCAGATCTTCGTGCGTGGTGCTCACGCCGACCACCCGCATCCCCGCGGCAAGACCGGCCTCGACTCCCGTGTGCGAATCCTCGAACACCAGGCAGTGTTCGGGAGCCACGCCGAGATGGCGGGCAGCCACGATATAAATCTCGGGATGCGGCTTCGGGCGGCCGACCTGATGGCCATCGATGATTGCGCGGAAAAACGGGCGCAGCCCCGCCGCGTCCAATACGAAATTCACGTTTGCCGGCTCGGCGTTGGTTGCGACGGCCAGCGGCGTGTCCCGATGCCGGATCACGAACTCGCGCACGCCCGGGACAAGCGTCCGGGGAAGCAGCGGCGTCATCATTTCGCGGTAGAGCCGCTCCTTGGCCGCGCCATGCTCGGCGACTTCGGCGTCCGTGAGATGGGCGCCCAGAAAATCACGCACGATCTCGTCGTTGCGCCGGCCGTACATCCGCCGCTGCATCTCTTCCGTGGTTTCGACGCCATGGCGGCGGTTGTACTCGAACCACGCCTCGCGATGCAGAGGATTGGAGTCGACGATAACTCCATCCATGTCGAAGATGATTGCGCCAATCCCGGCGTTCATGCGGCAGGCGGGCCTTTCACCGCATCTGCTTCTCCATTAACTTCTCCGGTCATCCACGCGAGATAATTCGGCGAACCGGCGATGATGGGAAGCGCGAGCACCTCGGGCAGTTCATAGGAATGCGCGGCTTCGAGCGCGGAGCGGACCCGGTCGAACAAATCACGGCTGGTTTTCGCAATCAGCAGCCACTCGGAGGCCTCCTCGATCTGGCCCTTCCACCGGTAGATGCTGCGCACCGGCGCAACTATATTTACGCAGACGGCCGCGCGCGTCGAAACCAGTTCCCGCGCCAGCCGCGCGGCCTCCTCTTCCGAGCCACAGGTGCTGAGCACAACGATTTTGTCGGTCATTCCACGCCGTTCCGCCGAAACATTCTCCGCATTCGGTGTTACCATTGTCTCGCTACCCCTCTGATGAGAATCTCAGCTGTGAAAACGTTGTACGCGCTCATCGTATTGTGCGGAATTCTGTATGCGTTTATCGTGTTGCGGGGGCCGAACGGAATCCCCGGAATGTTCGACAAGCGCCGCCTTGTGCGCGAGTACGAGATCAGCAATCAGCAACTCGAACGCGAGATCGAACAGAAGCAGGAGCGAATCCGGCGCCTTGAGAACGATCCCGCCGAGCAGGAGATGGAAATCCGCCAGCGTATGAAACTGGCGCGACCGGGCGAGAAAATCTATATTCTGGGCGACGGCAAGTCGAAATAGCCCGCCGCTTCCGTTCGCGTTTAACTCTTCGGGTACCACTCGCGCAGGCGAACTTCGATGCCGCTGCCTTCGAGGTCTCTGGCGAAAGCTTTCACATCCGATCCCCGGTAGTGATACGGATACACGATGGCGGGATGAAACTTCTTCACCGCCTCGGCCGCCTCATCGGGCGTCATCGTGTACGGCAGGTTCATGCAAACAAAAGCGACGTCGATGTTCTTCAGCTGGGCCATCTCCGGAATGTCCTCAGTGTCACCGGAGAAGTAGAATCGCTTGCCGCCGTACGAGAGGACGTATCCATTACCGCGTCCCTTGTCGTGATAGAACGTTCCGGCTTTCGGGCCGCGGGTCAGATTGTATGCGGGAAAGGCTTCAATCGTCCAGCCCTGCCAGTGTCTGGTCTCGCCGTTCGCGATCACGGTATCGACGTGCATTTTGTCCGCGACGGCCCTGGGCGCCATCACCTCCACGCCACTGCTGCTCAGCTTTTTCACGTTGTCGGGCGACATGTGGTCGCCGTGGATGTCAGTGATCAGGATCAGGTCGGCCGGCGGTCGGTTTTCGTAGCTGCCCTGCGCGGGGTCGATGTAAATGGTCCGCCCGTTCGCCTCAATCAGCACGCTCGCGTGCATAATGGGCGTGATGCGGACGGGCCCGGCCGAGGTCTGGAAAGTATCTGTCGCCGGTGTGGTCTGGGCCGGCGCCGGAACCGAAGAAGCGCAGGCGAGAGTGATGCAGGCGAAGGCGGCGAGGCGCATATCGCGGCCATTGTATCGAACCGGCGATCAGCCGCAGGCGCCCGCGTCCTGCTGCGTTCCGCGTCACGCACCGGCCGCGATCAGGCGCCCCGGGCCCTGAGCATTCTTCCGTATGCTTGCAGAAGCTCTTTTCGCTGTTGCTCGTCCATGCGTTTCGGGCGCTCCGAGGGCTCGTATCGCCGCAGCAGCTCTACCGTCTTTCTCAGACTTTCGGTGAACGCAATGCAGGGCGCGCAGCCGCTGAGGTGATTTTCCACGGCTTTGCAGATATCCGGCGGTAATTCCAGATTCAAGTAATCGGACAGCAGCGCGAACACTTCCCGGCACTCTTCTGAGGGTTCACGCGGCGCCATGTCATCCTTCCCGGGACGCAGCACTGTTTCGCTGCGCCACGCCGGGCCCGCATCGCGGGGCGTCCGGCTCGTCATCTCCAGTGATGCAATCGGAGATCGAACGTGACGCCCATGGACGAACACGCCCGCGCGGCCCATCCGAACGTACCGTTGCGCGCGATTTAAACTAGCGGTTTGCAACGATGAGACAAAGCGCCGGCTCGACCGCCGTTCCTCGCATGGAATCGGGGCTGGTTTATGCGCACGGTCTGGCCGCGATTGTCACGCTGCTCGTCTCCGTCGCGTTCGGAACTTTTGCGTCGCTCGAACTGATCGCGCCGGGCCTCGCCGGAGGTCATGCCTGGCTAAGCTGGGGCCGTCTGCGCTACGACCACACGCAGGGCATACTGTTCGGGTGGCTGGGCAACGCATTTTTCGCCTTTCTTTATCACGCGGTTCCGCTGCTCACCGGCCGGCCCGTCACCAGTGCGCGGCTTGGCCAATGGATATTCGGCCTCTGGAATTTCGCGGTGATGGCGCCGGGCTGGCTGCTGGTCCTGATGGGCTTCAGCCAGCCGCTCGAATGGGCGGAGTTCCCGATTGCCGTGGATCTGGTTGTCGTCCTTGCGCTCACACTTGCCATCGCGCAGTTTCTGCCGCCTTTCTTTTCCAGCGGCATCGAGCATCTGTACGTCTCCGGCTGGTATGTCATTGGCGCGCTGGTCTTCACCCTGCTGGCTTATCCGATGGGAAACTTCGTCCCCGAGTTCGTGCCGGGCGCGCGCGGCGCGGCCTTCAGCGGCCTGTGGATTCACGATGCGGTCGGCCTCTTCGTTACGCCGCTGGCGCTTGCGATCGCCTATTTTGTGATTCCCGCCGCGAGTGGCCGCCCCATCTACAGCCACTTCCTCTCCATGCTCGGCTTCTGGCTTCTGTTCTTTCTTTACCCGCTGAATGGCACACATCATTACATCTTTTCCGTCATTCCCATGAACGCGCAGATCGGAGCCATCGCGGCATCCGGGCTGCTCGGCGTTGACGTGATCATTGTCGTTGCGAATCTGCTGCTGTCGCTGCGCGGTTCGGGCGTCTTCCCGCGCGATGATGGTCTGCGGTTCGTTGCCATGAGCGTCATCTTTTACCTGGTGGTGAGTATCGAGGGTTCGCTTCAGGCGCAGATGGCGGTGAATCAGGCGATCCATTTTTCAGATTGGGTGATCGGCCATTCCCATCTGGCGATGCTGGGATTCGCCTCGTTCGCCGCGGCCGGCGGTCTTGTTCATATCTGGCGCCGCATTCCGGGAGCGCGCTACAACGCGCGCGCCGTGGCATGGGCTTACTGGCTGCTGTTGGCAGGCGTGATTCTCATGTTTTCGGATCTCACGATCGCCGGGGTGGTGGAAGCGCGGTTGTGGCAGTCCGCCGCGCCCTGGCTCGAGTCCGTGCGCGCTGCCCGGCCATACTGGATCGTGCGAACGGGATCGGCCATCCCCATCGCAGCTGGATTTTTCGCGCTGCTGGCTGGCCTTATCACCGGACCACGGAACGCCGGGCTGCCCTCCGAATCCGCGGCGGCCGAGGCCGCATGACCGAAGGCGGCCGCGCGATTCGCATGGCTTATGTCGTCGCGAGCGTCTGCGGAGTTTTCTTCTTCGCCATGTCGGTCGCGCTGCTAGCCATCTGGCCGGGCCGCGTTCTCGAGCAACAAACCCGGGCCATGTCGCCGGCTCATCCGCTCGGCCTCAGCGCCGCCGAGCAGCGCGGGAGAGTGGTTTATGGCCGTGAAGGCTGCGCTTACTGTCACACGCAGCAGATTCGGTTTCTGCGCACGGACATGGCTCGCTTCGGCGCGCCCGTTCTGGCGTGGGAAACGCGCTTCGACTATCCGCACCTCTGGGGCACGCGCCGCATCGGGCCGGACCTTGCCCGCGAAGCCGGCGTGCGCTCCGATGACTGGCAGTTCGCCCATCTGTTCAAGCCACGCAACGTGGTGGCGGATTCCGTGATGCCCTCGTATCCGTCCATGTTCAACGGTTCACCCGAGCGGCCGAAACAGGTGGCGCGGGATCTGGTTTCCTACCTGGGGACGCTCGGCCGCGCGCGGGCTCTCGCCGGCTCGGAAGGCGAGGCGCACGCCCGGGCCGCGTGCAACTGCCCGAACGACGAGATGGCGCAGATGGCCTTTGAAGCGCCGGAGTTGAACGCGAGTCCCGCCCGGGCGCGTCGGCGCGGCCCCGCCCCGCAGTTATCCCCAAACGGAGACCTCGCGGTGGGACGTGAACTTTACTCGCACAATTGCGCGAGTTGCCACGGGCAGGGCGGCGGCGGTGACGGACCCGGCGCCGAAAGCCTTCGTCCCCGC
>DAIDJK010000156.1 GCA_027450225.1 Bryobacterales bacterium
GCTCAGGGGCGTCCACATAACCCCAGTGAGTCCCGCCGAGACCAACGATTTGTCGAAAGTGCCCGACAAGCTGCGGCCGCTTCTCAGGCAGGCGGAGTGATCGTCCCCAACGCACAGGCAGGAGAGCCCCCGGCAGGCGTCGAGTATGCGCATCGAGCGATCATCTCGCACCGTTTTCACCGGCTCTCCATTTTTACCTGGACACTGATTGCCGCGCCTTTTCTGGCCGGCTTCCTGCTCCTGCGACTCTATGCGGTTGCCGTCGGCATTGTAGCAATAGCCGCGGTGGCGGGGACGCTTGCCCACGATTTCAGGAGGACCGCCGCGCGCCGGGGCAAGGACGCCGCGCTGGTCGTATTCGCGATCGTGGGCTCTCTGCTGATTTTCTTCATCATTCTCCCCATTTTGGACCTGCTGTTCACTACCCCGATGTCGGGCGTTCTGAAAATGGCGCGCGATCCTTCGGTGCAGCAGGCGCTTTATATCACTCTGGGCTCGGCGCTGGTCGCCACCGCCATGTCACTGCTCTTCGGGGTACCGCTCGGCTATGTACTGGCGCGTGAGCAGTTTACCGGCAAGGCGATAGCGGAGGGTATCGTGGACCTGCCGGTCGTCATACCGCACACCATAGCCGGCATCGCGCTGCTGTTCATTTTCGGCCGTGCCGGCGTGTTGGGAGCCCCTTTGAAGGAGCACCTCAATGTTCAGATCGGCGATTCCTTTGGGGGTATCGTCGCCGCAATGTTGTTTGTCAGCCTGCCGTTTCTCGTGAATCTCTCGCGAGACGGCTTCCTCGGTATCGATCCGCGGATGGAGAATGTTGCGCGGAGTCTGGGCGCCACCCGGCTGGAAGCCTTCGTTCGGGTGACTTTGCCTCTTGCGTGGCGATCGCTTCTTTCCGGCGCGGTAATGACCTGGGCCCGCGCGATCAGCGAATTCGGTTCCATTGCGGTAATCGCTTACTATCCCAAAACGATAAATACGCTGCTTTTCGAGTGGTATAACTTCTTCGGCTACACCTATACGAAGCCACTCGCCGCTCTTCTCCTGATAGTAGCGCTGGGTATTTTCGTTCTTTTGAGGGCGACGGCGAAGCTCAGGCGAACGCAGCATGATCCAGCTTGAAAACGTCAGTCGGCGCTGGCCCGATTTCTCCATCAGGAACGTCACGCTCCGTGTCTGCGAGGGTGACTACCTCGTAATCGTTGGGCCTACGGGGGCGGGGAAAACGCTCCTGCTGGAACTCCTGCTCGGCATACACCAGCCCGACGAAGGCCGCATTCTCATCGACGGGCAGGATATGACGATTCTACCCCCTGAAAAAAGGGGAATCGGCATGGTTTATCAGGACTACGTTCTGTTTCCCCATCTGAATGTCGAGCGAAACCTGACATTCGGACTCGCCTACTCCCGCCCTCGCCCTTCCAGGTCGGAGGCGTCGCGGAAAGCGGCTGAGATCGCGCACCTGCTTGGGATCACGCATCTTCTGCACAGATACCCGGCGACGCTGAGCGGCGGCGAGAAGCAGCGCGTCGCGATCGGACGCGCAATCATGACCGAGCCTCGAGTACTACTGCTGGATGAGCCGTTCAGCGCCCTCGACCGCCGCACTGCGCGCCGGCTGCGTTCCGAGCTTCGATCACTTCACAAAAGCGAGGGCCTTACCATTCTGCATGTTACCCATGACCTTACCGAAGCACGGCAGATAGGCGGGCCGATCGCGCTCATTCACGAGGGTGAACTCAACGCATTAGGGGCAGCCGAGGAACTCATCCGCCGGCCGCCGAATCTGTTTGCGGCAAACTTCTTTGGAGCGATCAACATTTACGAAGCCAGGGTGGAAGACCGGTCTGGCGAAATTTATGCTGTTGCTGGACCGATCGCGGCGCCCCTCGGATCGGGCGCTTCCGGGACGCCGTGGCTAATGGTTCATCCGGACGAAATCGTCCTGTTCGAACCCACCGCTGCGGGCATTGGCGCCGTTCATTGTGAAGTCGCGGGGCTTAGCGATGAAGGTAACTACGTCGCGGTACAACTGCGAGTGAGCGGTCTTCCCGATCCCCTTATTGCATACACCGGCCGGCAGTGGCTTCGAACTCGCGGAATCGAACTTGGCGATGCCGTCATAGCCGATCTAAGCCGCGCCATACACGTTCTCGACGAAGCCAACAAATAAAAGAATGAACCTGCCCGCCGCTCCGCCGGCTGCGTTTCTGGTTCGGGACGATGATGAGCTTTGTCGAGAGTCGTTCCACCGGGGGCGCCGTTTCCATAGCGCCTTCGCCTGAGCTTCGCCGGTTTATGCGGCATCCGCTTTGGAAGTAGCTGTTCTGAAACGGAGTTACTGCCGGAGTTGGCTGGAGGCGCGGGTCGGAATCGAACCGACGAATAAGGGTTTTGCAGACCCTGGCCTTACCACTTGGCTACCGCGCCGTGAGGGCTGTCCTCTTTGGAACATAGCGCGGCGCGTGCGTGGAAGTCAATTGCGCCGCAGCCGGAGGAACCACCTGCAACAGGAGGTATGAATGCCGGTCGTGATCGCGAAACACCGTCTGAACAGCGCTGCGAAGCTCTTTGTCGTCCGCCACCGCCCGGCCGGTGTTCGGGTTCCGGTCGAAGCGCGGAAAATTGCTGCTTGAGATCTCAACGCGTATGCGGTGACCGGCGCGGAAAACGTTGCTCGTCACTCCGGCATCTATCGCCAGCCGATAGACGGAGCCCGGGTTCATCGGCTTCGGCGATTCGAGAGAATCACGATAACGGGTGCGGAGAATGCCATCCGTGAGATTGCGGGCCGTGCCGTCCGGGAAAACGTCCACAAGTTTCGCCGTAAAGTCTGTATCGGGCGCTGTGGAGGAGGCGTAGAGGACAACCTGAACCGGGCCGGTCGCTTCAAGATCGGAGGTTAGCGGAGGCGTCGAGTAAACGAGGACATCACCGCGTTTTTCGACAAAGCGCTGATCGGTCGGACCCCAGGGAAAGTATCTCGGGTCGCAGCACACGGCGCCGCCGAGAGTTGGCGCCGGGTTATGTGGGTCGTAGGTAAAAGTATCGGCTGGTTCGGCGCGGCCGGGTTTCTCTCCGAGTTCGCCCGAACCGGCAAGGGAATTCGCCGGGCCGGGGCCGCGAAAATAGAACTTCACGGCGTGTGCCCGTGCCGGGGGCCATTCGTCCTCGTCTCGCCACTGATTGATCCCCATCACGAACAGGCGAACGGGATGTTCGGAAGCGGCGGATGCATCGGGCCGGTCTTTTACCCAGCGATCGAACCATTTCAGCTGTTCCGGGCGCAAAGGTACGATCGTGTCTTTGCGCGATCCGAAAGGCGCTCCCGCGAATTCGGCCGAGAATACATGCGGCCACGGACCAATGAGGATTCGCGCCTCGCGGCCGAGTCTGCGCAACGCGTTGAAGGCGTCGAGATCGCTTTCGACATAGTTGTCGTACCATCCGGCCACCGAGTAGACGGGAACGGTGACGCGGTCGATGTGCTCACGAACGCTGCCGCGCTTCCAAAACTGGTCGTAGGTGGGGTGGTCCGCCGCAAGCTGCCACATAGATAGTGAGGATCCGGAGGCGAAGCGATCGGCCTGGCGTACCGGCAAAGCGAGTACGAATTTTCGGAAATCCGGCGGCTGATAGCGCGATGCGCGCATATTTTCGGAAATCCAGAGTAAACGGTGGCCGAGTTTCATGGCGCCGCCCGGCGAGTAGAACCGGTCGCGGTAGTCGTCGTCCCCCGAAACGTAAGGAAAAATGGCTTTCAGATGCGGGTTGTCTGAGAGGGCGGCTTTCCATTGGGCGATCCCCAGATAGGACCCTCCGTACATGCCGACGCGGCCATCGGACCAGGGTTGGCGCGCGATCCAGTTGAGCGTGTCGTCGCCATCGGCAATTTCCTGATCGATCGGTTCGAAGTGGCCTCCGGATGCGTAACGTCCGCGGACATCCTGCACGACGACAGCGTAGCCGTGGTCGACGAATGCGGTGAAATTCGGCGTGATGCCATCGCCTTTGTTGTACGGCGTGCGTAACAAGATGGTTGGGAAGCGGCCGGAAGAGGGAGGACGGAAAACATTCGCTCGCAGAATGACGCCGTCCCGCATGGCGGCTCCGACATCCAGTTGCTGAAAATAATGTTGCTGCCCCTCAATGGAGGCGGCCGACAGCAGGCCGGAAGCGACCGCGCCCAGCAGTACAGGGCGCCGGACCATTGCCGGAATGGAGCGCGGCGAAAACAGACCTCTATCTTTACCTATCCGGGGCGGTCGTCGCAATGCGAAGAACCTCGGCGTAACTTGCTGCAACGGACGCCGGTGCATGCACCGTACGAATGTGGCGTTGCGCTTCGATTCCGATCTGGCGTGCGGCCGCCGGGAATTCAGACACGAGGGTCATGGCATCGAATAGTCCGGTGATTTCGGCGGGACCGGGGTCGACGCGGATGCAGGTCTCGTCGGGATAGCTGGCGTTCTCGGGATTGGCGGTCATGATGACCGGTTTTGCGGCGCCCATGGCATGAATGGTGACGCCGGATGTCTCACCTGCCGCCGGGTAGCGCAGATTCACACAGCAATCGACGGCGGCGACAGCGGAGGCGAAATCG
>DAIDJK010000157.1 GCA_027450225.1 Bryobacterales bacterium
GGGAGACACGCACAGCCGCACCTCCGCAACGCCATCTTCCAGCGGAACCGGGACCACTTTGGTTTCAATGGGGGATTTGCGGGTCTCCATCTGCTGAATCAGGCTGCGGACTTCGAGGGCAATGCCGCCGCGCGCCATGCGCTGCAGCTTGAGGTTTGCCGCGCCGGTCGAGTGTTCGAGAAAACGGCCGGTCTGCCCGCGAAACTGAACCACGCGAAGATCCCGCGTCACTACCACCGCCGCCGGCGTAAAACGCGAGAGCAGCATCTGGTCCATGCGCTTCTGCAACTCAGGCGGACCCTCGAGCGCCGGAGGCTGCGCAGCGGCGGGGCGCGGCCCGTCATCGTAGGAATCGAAATCGACGCTCATATGGGAGGCTGCCGGCTTTCTTGTGTAAATTCTGAGGTTGCGATCGACGGGCGTAAACAGTTCGCCCGATGGGCCGGTGCTCTCGGAAACGCCCAGCACCAGGAAACCGGAGGGCTTGAGCGCATAATGGAACACCTTCATCACCTTCTTCTGAAGCAGCGGCCCGAGATAGATCAGGAGGTTGCGGCAAATCAGCAGATCGAGATGGGAGAACGGAGGATCTCTGGTGAGGTTCTGCCGCGCGAAGATGCACATATCGCGGATGCCGCGGCTGATTTGATAGTTGCCGTTCAGTTTCGTGAAGAATCTGCGCAACCGTTCCGGCGATACATCGGCCGCAATGCTGTCCGTGTACATGCCGGCGCGAGCGCGATCGAGCGAGGCCTCGCTCAGGTCCGTACCGAAGATCTGGACGGGCGCGGTTACTCCGGTTTCGCTGAGGAACTCCTGCAGTGCGATGGCGAGCGAGTACGGCTCTTCGCCGGTCGAGCAGCCAGGGATCCATACCCGGATCGGCTCCTCCCCGCTGCGGTTCTGCAACAGAGCCGGGAACACGCGATCGTGCAGCCCCTGAAAAGTCTCCGGCTCCCGAAAGAAAGCCGTAACGTTGATGAGAAGGTCCTGGAAGAGAGCTTCTGCCTCATTCCGGCGCTCGCGAAGGAATTTTACGTATTCGGCAGGCGTTTCGATCTTGTGCAGCGCCATGCGCCGGTAAATGCGGCGGCGGATGGTGCCGGCCTTGTACAAGCTGAAGTCCACGTGCGCCGTCGAGCGAAGAATGCTGTAGATTTCCGGGAAATCCCGCTCTGCTTCGGGCGCCGCCCCGGCCATATCCGGATTCGACAGGTAGGGATGCCTGCTGATCCGGACCAGTTCCTGAGCGATTCCCGACGGCGTCATCACAAAATCCGCGCATCCGGCGGCGATGGCGCTGCGGGGCATCCCGTCGAACGCCGCCGATTCAGGGTCCTGCGCGAACGTAATGCCGCCTTCCGCCTTGATCGCTTTCAGGCCCAGCGTGCCATCCGAAGCTGAGCCGGAAAGCACCACGCCGATGGACAGCGCGCCAAAATTCGCGGCGAGGCTGCGGAAAAACGAATCGATCGGCATCTGCGCCGCGCCGCCTGTGCGGGCCGTCACGCGCAGCGCGCGGTCCGTCATCTCCATCGAGGCGTTCGGGGGGATAACGTACACGCAGTTCTTTTCCGGCGTGATTCCGTTGGCGGCCTGCATCACCTTCATCGGCGTGCGCTGGCCCAGGATCTCGCCGAGCATACTTTCGTGATGTGGATCGAGATGCTGGATCAGGACAAAGGCAAAGCCCGTGTCTGTGGGTAAATGCGAAAGAAGCTCGCTGAAAGCTTCAAGGCCGCCTGCGGACGCTCCGACGCCTACAATTGGCGGGAGCTTTGGGTTGTTATCGGCTTGCGAAGGCTGAAGGCGTTCTGGTAGTTGCCCCGATTCGTTCGGAGACGTCGGCGCGGGCATTGCGTGGTGCTGCAATCATATCGTGGGTTTCGCCGCAAGCGAAGCGGCGCCGTGCCCTGCGGCGCTCTCATGCCGGGAGAGCGCTGTCCGTGCTTCGGCCCGCCTGTTTTCCGCGCTGCTCACCTCAAAGGAGAGATCATCGAAGCCCCCATCGCTGTTCGCCGCAAGGGCCAGTTTCAATTTGGAGCAGAGCCGTACGTGCTCGAAGACCGCATTTTCATAAGCTCGCCAGAGCGTGTCGCATTCGTCGCAAGGCATGAGCACCTGTCCGTTCTGGCTTCATGTTAGCTTTCAGTGAAAATTAATGTAGGACTTTTTCCCGATGCGCAGCACGCCGCGTGAAAAAGCTGCAGACAGCCGGGATGTTCTACACGCTTGTGTAAGAGAATTCCGGAACCTGGTGAAAATGTCAGGCGGATTTCGCCTTTCTCGCGGCCCTCTTTCGTTTCGGCTGTTCGGCTACGGCTTCGGTTTCCTCGCTGCTCGATCCAGCGGAGGCGGTGGCCGTCTTGGGTGGCTTGCGGTTCTCGAGGCTCTTTCGCAGCGCCTCCATAATGTCGATCACCGGAGCGACATGCGGCGCGGGAGTTTCCACTACCTTGTGACCTTCAATCTTCGCCTCGATCATCTTGCGAAGGTTGTCGCGGTAAGCGTCGTGATACTTCTCAGGCTCGAATGCGCCAGCCAGCGATTCCACCAGCATCTTCGCCATGGCGAGTTCCTTCTCGGAAACCTTGCTGGTATCGGTGCGGAATTCTTCATTGCGCCTGACTTCATCGGCGTAATACATGGTGTGCAGCACCATGCCCCGATCGCCCGGCCGGAGAATCACGACATGCTCGCGATTGTGCATGCTGACCTTGGCCACGCCATAGAAATTCGTCGCCTTCATGGCTTCGAACAGCAACGCGTAGGGTTTCTCGCCCCCTTCGTCCGGCGCCATGTAGTAGGAGCTTTCAAGAAAGACGGGATCTACATCGGCGGCTTTCACGAATTCCTGGATTTCCATCACTTTCGCGGTTTTCGGGGCAACCTTTTTAATATCCTCGTCCGCGATCACGACGTACTTGCCTTTTTCGTACTCGTAGCCTTTCACGATCTCGTCCCGCGGGATCGGCTTATCCTCCGCCGCGCAATAAATCACCTGCTTAATGCGGGAATTATCGTGATTATGGAGCTGGTTGAAGCTGATGTTCTCGCTTCGCGCCGCCGTGAACAGCCGCACGGGAAACGAAACCAGTCCGAAGGTCAAATGCCCTTTCCAGATACTCGTGGCCATGTAAGAAGCCTCACATTTCGCGCGATACTACTCAGTGTACAGTCATAGCATGGAAATGCGAACATTTCCAGCCGGTTCTGTCACTTATGTCATTGCAGGAATATGCCCGAAAACGCGACTTCCGGAAGACGCCCGAACCTGAACCGGGGAAGCCGGTCAAAAGCGGCAAGGATTCCGGCCGGTTCTTCATCCAGCGGCATAACGCAACGCGCCTCCATTACGATTTCCGGCTTGAAATCGACGGCGCGCTGAAGTCCTGGGCGGTTCCGAAAGGGCCTTCGCTCGATCCCTCCGTCAAGCACCTGGCGGCCATGGTGGAAGACCATCCCCTCGATTACGGCGATTTCGAGGGCAACATCCCGAAAGGCAATTACGGAGCAGGCAGCGTAATGCTCTGGGACCGGGGTACTTTCGAACTCGAAGGCGAGGCGTCCGCCATGGAACAGATCGCGAAGGGCGACCTGAAGTTCACGCTGCACGGGGAGAAATTACAAGGTTCGTTCGTGCTGGTGCACATGAAGAATCGGGGCAAGGGCAATGAGTGGTTGATCATCAAGCATCGCGATGACTTCGTTCAGCCCGGCTGGGATATCGAAAACTATGCGTACAGCGTGAAGACCGGACGCACGCAGGAAGAAATCGCGAGTGACCTTCCCGCACACCGCCAGCCGGCTGCGGTGAAGAATGCCGCGGCGAAAAAAAAACTCCACGCATAGAATCGGGCCTCGACCCCGCCTCTCTGCCGGGGGCGATCGCCGCGCCGATGCCCGGCTTCCTCACTCCCATGGGCGCAAGCCTTGCCGGGCATCCGCCTTCCGGCCCCGAGTGGGTCTTCGAAGTGAAATGGGATGGCGTTCGCGGGCTGGTCTATATAGAGGATAAGCAGCTCACAATCTATTCCCGCACCAATAATCGTTGCGATCGCCAGTATCCGGAGCTTCAGGTGCTGCCCCATTTCATCGCGGCGCGGAACGCGATTCTCGATGGCGAAATCGTTGCGCTGGACGCTCACGGCGTTTCGAAATTCGAACTGATTCAGCCGCGCATCCACCAGCAGGACGCCAATTCCATCGCGAAGATGGCGCAGAAATCCCCGGTACATTTCTATGTCTTCGATCTGGTGTATCTCGATGGCTACGATTTGCGGCGCGTGGAGCTGAGCGAACGGAAACGCGCGCTCAAAGCCATTTTGAAGCCGCATCCGCTGCTGCGATTCTCGGACGATTTCGCGGCCGGGGCCGAATTGCTCGAAGCCGCGAGGCAAGCCGGCCTCGAAGGCCTTATCGCCAAATGCAAATCCAGCTTCTATGAATCCCGCCGCAGCCGCCAGTGGCTGAAAATCAAGCTCACTCACCAGCAGGAATTCGTGATCGCGGGCTATCTGCCTGGGGAGCGCGACTATTTCGGGTCTCTGGCGCTGGGCTACTACGAGGGCGGAAGTCTCATCTATGCGGGCAACGTGGGAACCGGCTTCAACGAGCGGACGCTTCGCGAACTCTGGCACGTGCTCGAACCGCGACGCATTTCGAAAATGCCGTTCGCGAAAGCGGACAAAATCCCGAAGGGGACTGTCTGGGTCAAGCCGGAACTGGTGGCTCAAATCAAATTCCAGAACTGGACAGAGGACCGCAAGCTCAGGGCGCCAGTGTTTCTCGGCCTGCGCGACGACAAGCCTGCAATCGAAGTGGAGCGGGAAGAGAGCCCCGGGGTTGTCCCCTCGCAGCTTCTCCCGGCCGGCAAAAATGAAATCCCGGCCACCATCGGCGGACACCCCATCAAATTCACCAATCTCGATAAGATTTACTATCCGGAAGACGGCTTCACCAAGCGCGACCTGTTGAACTATTACGCCGGCGTTGCCGATCTGCTGCTTCCTTATTTGAAGGACCGGCCGCTGTCGCTCAAGCGATATCCCAACGGCATTCACGAGCCGTTCTTCTTTCAGAAAAACACCCCGGAGACCTATCCCGCCTGGTTGCGGACCGAAGTGCTCCCGTCCGATGGCCGGCCGATCCGCTATGTCTTTGCTCAGGACCGCGCGAGTCTGCTGTATCTGGTAAATCTCGGCTGCATCGACCACAATCCCTGGATGAGCCGCATCGGTTCGCTCGAGTGCCCGGACTACATCCTGATTGATCTGGATCCACAGCAGTGCGAGTTCGACAAGATCGTAGAAGCAGCACTGCTGGTGAAAGAGAAGCTGGACGCGATCGGGCTTACCGGCTATCCGAAGACCACGGGTGGCGACGGCATGCATATTTTCGTGCCGATCGAGCCACGCTACACCTATGCACAGGCGCGGTCGTTCGCGGAAGTCATCTCGCGCCTGCTTGCCTCAGAACGGCCGGACCTGTTCACGACGCCGCGGGCGGTTGAGAAGCGCGAGAAAAACCGCGTCTATTTCGATTATCTGCAGCTTGCCGAAAGCAAGACCATCTCTTCGGCTTATTCTGCGCGCGCTTACGACGGCGCTCCTGTCTCTACGCCGCTTACCTGGGAAGAAGTGAGGCCCGGCCTGCATCCATCGCAGTTCGATATCGCGAATTGTCCGGAACGCTTCGCGCGCGCCGGGGATTTGTTCGAAGGCGTGCTGCGAAAGCCCCAGAAGCTGGAGAAGGCGTTCCCGAAACTGGAGAAACTGGTGCGCGGGTAAGCAGCCGCCACAGGCCGGCTGTCGGGAATCGCGATTCACGTTCTCTCCTGCCCGGCGGCGGCTACTCTTTCCACGCGCCCAGCAACCGCCGCAGGAAGATCAGTTCTCCCACGTGATACGCGTTGTGGTCTGCCATCTGAAGCGCCTCACGCAACAGCGACTGCCCGTCGCCGTGCGGGAAGGGCGTGAAAAGATCCGATGATGGGTTCGCCACCAGTTGCTGCATCGCC
>DAIDJK010000158.1 GCA_027450225.1 Bryobacterales bacterium
CCCTCCATGCTCTTCATCTCCGCCGGTTTCGATTCCCGCCTTGGCGATCCTCTCGGACACTTTCGTCTGAAAGATCGGGATTTCGAAGATCTTACGGCCGTTGTGCTCGAGATCGCCGACAAGTACGCCGAAGGCCGCGTCGTTTCGATCCTCGAAGGTGGATATGACCTTGCCGGTCTCACGCGTGCCGTTTCTGCTCACGCCGGCGCGCTTCAATCCGCTGCGAAGTAGTCCTCTCTTTGGAGGGCGCCTTGCACTTGATTTCGATGGAGGTTGTGAAGCGTATGAACTGGGACACAATCGAAGGGAACTGGAAACAGGTCGCCGGCAAAGCGCGCGAGAAGTGGGGCAAACTCACGGACAGCGACTGGCAGGTAATCGGCGGCAAAAAAGATCAGCTGGTGGGCAAGATTCAGGAACGCTACGGACTGCAGAAAGACGAAGCGCAGCGCGAAGCCGATGCCTGGGCAACCGGCATGGCCGATGCCGAGGATGCTCCGCGCACCGGACGAGCCGGCCGCTATTAACCCCGTTACCGGCTGAAGGCGCTGATTCCGGCGATGCCTGCTGCCCCTGCTTCCACGCACGCGCGGGCGTTCGCGTCTGTGATGCCGCCCAGAGCGATCAACGGCACTGAGACGCTCCGGGCGGCTTCACGGAGAACATCGACGCCGAGCGGCGCGCCGGCTGCTTTCTTCGAAAGCGGCGCGAAAACCGGCGCGAGCAGAATGTAATCTGCTCCTTCCGCCGCCGCCGCACGAACTCCCTCCAGGGTGTGGCACGCCACCGAGACGGTGAAGTTGATACGCAATCCCGTTCGAAGCGCGGTTGCTCCGATACTGCCGTCCCGGAGATGCACTCCATCTGCCCCGCACGCCACCGCGATATCCGCGCGGTCGTTCACCAGCACTCTTGCGCGCGCTCTCCGCGAACATACGGTCTTCACCAGGCGTACGAGTTCTCTGGCGCTCAACTCCGGCTCGCGAATCTGCACGAAATCCACTTCACCGATCCAGCGTTCGAGGCGCGCCAGCCAGGCTGTTGCGTCGCGCGCCGCCGATCCGTCCGTAATCATGTACCGGATCACAGCGTCTCGTAATAACGCTCGCCCGCGCAGGCGCGGCACAGCGTTTCTCCGGCCCGCTCCACGTGCCGTTCGAAGTTGATTCCCTCGCCGCAAGCCGCGCAAAGGCGCTTCGGCCCCTTATACCCTGGAAAGTCCTCAGGCCCCAGAATTACCCGTACCCACGCATGCGCGAACAACTCATCGGGCCTCATCTCGCGATAAGCCCGCATCTGCTGTTCGTTCCTGTTCACGATCTCCGGATACAATTCGCGCGCCCGCTCCTTTGCCGATTCCTTTGCCACCACTCGCACCGCACGGTCTGTCTTCAAATCGCAAAACGTCGCAGCCACTTTTCCGAAATCCCGGAACTTCAGCGCGCGCTTCCCCAGCCGGCAGCCGGTAACCACGGGTATCGCGTCCGTCGCGCACCGGTCGATTTCCACGAAGGTCACCAGTCGCTTGCGGTCCGCGGCTTCCGGATCTTCAATGCCCAGCATCTCCAGCCCATGCAGCGCCATCCGCAATCCGAGAATCTGTCCCGCGCACAAATGGCCGTGGGCAGCCTTCGCCAGGTCTTCATATTCCGCGAACGCTTTCATTAAACTCCAGCTTCTCCTGGCCGGATTCCCGCTGACAATGGCGCTCGGCGTGCGGCGTGCGCAGGAGTCCATGAGCTACCAGCCGATCGAAGCGCACGGTGTTATCGGCGACATGCATACCGTCGCTCTCGTCGCCTCGGATGGAACCATCGACTGGTGCTGCCTGCCGCGCTTCGATTCGCCCAGCGTGTTCGGCTCGCTGCTCGACGATCGCAAAGGCGGCTTCTGCCGTCTGGCGCCCACGGCCGAAACACGCGTACGCCAGATCTATCTGCCGGACAGTAATGTTCTTCTCACGCGCTTTCTCAATCATGAAGGCGTTTCCGAAGTCATCGACTTCATGCCCGTGTCCCGCGCGGCCGGCGGCCCCACCGAAAAGCACGCCCGGCAGATTGTCCGTATTGCCCGTACCGTGCGCGGCGAACTGCCGTTCCGTTTCGAATGCCGGCCGGCATTCAATTACGCGCGGACCCCTCACCACATAACGCTCCGGGGCCACGCCGCTCTGCTGACCGCGGAGAGCGACAAGATCTACGTGGGCGGCAACACGGAGCTTCGCATCGAAGGTGACGGCGTGGTCACGGATTTCAATCTCACTGCCGGCAAATCCGCCGCGTTTATCATTCGTTACGAAAACGACCACATCGATTCCACCGCCGAACCACGCCAGACGCCCGACGAACTTCTGAGCGAAACGCTTCGCTTCTGGCGCCAGTGGCTCGCGCACAGCCGCTATCAGGGCCGCTGGCGCGAGATGGTGGCCCGCTCGGCTCTCGTGCTCAAGCTGCTGACCTATCAGCCAACCGGCGCGATTGTCGCCGCACCTACCACCAGCCTGCCCGAAGCGATCGGCGGCGTGCGCAACTGGGATTACCGTTACACGTGGATTCGGGACGCGGCGTATTCCGTCTACGCCCTGATGCGCCTGGGCTTCGATGAAGAGGCCGAAGCGTTCACCGCGTTCGTGCAGGCCCGGGCCCGCCAGGAAGAGCTTTCCGATGACGGTCCGCTGAACGTTCTCTATTCCATCGCCGAGCCGGGTAACACCGAAGAGATCACGCTCGATCATCTGGATGGCTATCGCGGTTCGAAGCCTGTTCGTATCGGCAATGGCGCCGCGCGGCACTTCCAGCTCGATATTTATGGCGAACTGACCGATTCTCTGTACCTCGCCAATAAGTACGCGAGCCCCATCTCCTGGGACATGTGGGAACAGATTGAGCGCATGCTCAACTGGCTTTGCAGGAACTGGGAACGGCCGGACCGCAGTATCTGGGAGGTGCGCGGCCCCATGCAGACGTTCACTTACTCGCGCCTGCAGTCCTGGGTTGCGCTCGACCGGGGCATCCGCATGGCGCGTCAGCGGTCCTTTCCCTCGGACCTCGGCCTCTGGTTCAGGGAGCGCGATCGCATTTACCGCGCCATCATGAAGGACTGCTGGAGCGATTCGAAGCGCGCCTTCGTACAATATCCCGGCTCGGATGCGCTCGATGCCAGCGTTCTGGTAATGCCTATGATGCGGTTCATTGCGCCGCGCGATCCGCGCATGCAGCTCACGCTCGACGCCGCCTTCCGCGATCTGGTATCCGATACGCTCGTGCAGCGTTACCAGATCGGGCGCGCGGCCGAAGACGGCCTTCCGGGTCTCGAAGGCACCTTCAGCGTCTGCTCCTTCTGGCTCGTCGAAGCGATGGCGCGAGCCGGACGCCTCGAAGAGTCGCAATTGTTGTTCGAAAAGATGCTCACGTACGCCAACCCGCTTGGCCTTTTTTCGGAAGAGATCGGTCTGGCGGGCGAATCGCTGGGCAACTTTCCCCAGGCGTTCACCCATCTCGGACTCATCAGCGCCGCTGTAAACCTGAACGATCTTCTGGATGGCGGCGTTTCAGGTGAAGACGGCTGGTCATGTGGGCGTGGTGCGCGTGCCGCCGCAGATCGCTCAGATTGAAGCCGGCCGACGCGATCGCGATTACCCCTCCCACCACCAGCGGCAGCGTGAGAAAGCCGAACATGATCTCGGCCAGAATCTTCGCTTCCGCGGGCTCCGTGAAAAGCCGTTCGAGCGCATAAACCGCCGATGCCTGATATGCGCCCATGTTCGCCGGCGCGTTCGGAATCAGCGTGCCGATGGTTCTCACAACAATCAGGAACGCCACCTGGCTCCCGCCGAAATAGAACAGATCCGATCGGCAGATGGCCCACACCGCCAGCAGTTGCAGCGCCCAGTACGCCGCGCCGATGGCCATGGCGATTCCCAGCTCTCGCCAGTGGCCGAGGTTATGAATCTCTTCGAGAACCTGTACGAATCGCGCCGCCCAGCTCGTGTTGTTCACGAAATGGTGCGCGTGCTGCCGATGGAACAGGACGTACAGCAGGACCGCCGAGATCAGCAGCATAACGATGCCGAATCCCCACATGGTACGGCTTACCAATCCGGGCATCGGGATCTGGAATGCAATCACAAGATAGATCGCCACTACCCAGATGCCGTCCATGATGCGCAGAATCAGATCGGACGTGAGCGCCAGAGGCAGGTGGATCTTCGTTTTATAGGACAGCAGGAAGCAGCGTATGATCTCCCCTGTGCGCGCGGGCAGAACGTCGTTCGCCAGCAGCCCGACGAAAACCGCCTGCACGCAGCATCCGAACGGAGGCCTTCCGACCGGGCGCAACAACACCGACCATCTCCACGCGTCGATGAAATAGGTGCCCAGCTCGAAGGCGATCGCGAGGCCGACCCATCCCCAGCTCAGCGTGCGCAGATGTTCGCCCAGCTGGGCGAACGGGAACCTCGCAAACACCCATACCAGGGATGCTGCGGCTATGGCGTAGCCGAAAGCCGGTAGCGCCCAGCGCGGGATCTTTCGGCCCCGCGCACTCGAGTGTTGGATGCTCTGTTCCACGCGGTCCGACACCCACATGATAGCGGGCAGCGGCTGCGTTTACCTCTCGCTATCGAGCGCGGCCATACCTTCCCTGGGATACCGGTCTCCGGCGACTGCCGGAACCTCGCGGTCGATGCGCGCCATCTCTTCGGCCGATAAACGCAGATCCACCGCTCCGAGCGTCTCGCGAAGTTGATCCCTGGTACGCGCTCCCATCACGGGAACAATGGTTTCGCCTCTGGAAAGTACCCACGCGACCGCGAGCTGCGCGGGCGTTACGCCCCGTTCTCTCGCAATCTGCCCGAGCGTCTCCACCAGATTCCGGTTGTGTTTGGCGTTCTCGCCTGTGAAGCGCGGCAGATGCGCGCGGAAATCGCGATTCGACGTGGGTTTCGATCCCGTGAGCAGCCCGCGCGACAGTACGCCGTACGCCGTCACGCCAATGCCCAGTTGTTCAAGCGCGGGAAAGATGGCGCGTTCGGGCGTCCGGCTCACGATCGCGTATTCGATCTGCAAATCGGCGATGGGATGCACCGCGTTCGCCCGCCGGATGGTCTCCACGCCAACTTCCGAAAGCCCGATGTGCCGCACATACCCGCGCTTCACCATGTCCGCGATCGCGCCCACCGTGTCTTCGATCGGAACCGCGGGATCGAGCCGCGCGGGCCGGTAAATGTCGATGTGATCCACGCCAAGCCTTGTCAGCGTGTACGCCAATGCGGTTTTCACGGCCGCGGGCCGCCCATCGAAACCGATCCACATCCCGTCCGGCGACCGTTGAGCGCCGAATTTCACCGAGAGCAGCGCCTTGTCGCGCCGGTCCCGGAGCGCCCGGCCAATCAGCATTTCGTTATGGCCCATGCCGTAGAAATCGCCCGTGTCGATCAGATTGACGCCGAGGTCGAGCGCTTCATGAATGGTCGCGATGCTTTCGTCGTCGTTCGCGCCGCCGTAGATTCCGGGCGACATGCCCATGGCGCCAAGACCGATGGGAAACACTTCCAGGCCGTTCGCGCCCAGCCTGCGGCGCAAAGTCGTCGCTTGTTGCATGTGTCAAATCCTCGACGTATTCGATGCCGCTGCGGCCAGATGCGAATCATCGGCGTGATACGAACTGCGCACCAGCGGACCCGCTTCGACGTGCGAAAAGCCCATCGCCATGCCGTCCCGCCTGTATTCGGCGAACTGATCGGGCGAAACGTAATTCACAATAGGCAGATGCTTCGGCGAAGGCCGCAGATACTGCCCCAGCGTGAGAATATCCACGCCATGCGCCTGCAGATCGCGCATCACGCCGAGCACCTCTTCGCGCGTCTCGCCGATGCCCAGCATCAGCCCGGACTTCACCGGCGTTTCGGGTGAGAGTTCTTTGGCGTAGCGCAGCATATCCAGCGACCGCTCGTAACGGGCGCCCAGACGGACCTGCCGGTAGAGCCGCGGCACGGTCTCCGTGTTGTGATTCAGCACGTCCGGCCGGGCGGCCATCACTGTATTCATGGCGGCGTGGCTGCCCTGAAAATCGGGCACCAGAACTTCCACTTTGCAGCCTGGCACGCGCTCGCGGATCGCTTCAATGGTCATGGCAAAAAGCTCCGCGCCACCGTCTTTACGGTCGTCGCGATTCACGCTGGTCACTACGGCATAGCGAAGTCCCATCAGCGCCACGGCTTCGGCCACACGCCGCGGCTCGTCGTAATCCACCGGGAGCGGTCCACCCTTCTGCACGGCGCAGAAGCCGCAGCGGCGTGTGCACACGTTACCGAGAATCATGAAGGTGGCCGTGCGCCGGTTCCAGCATTCGCCTACGTTCGGGCACGCCGCGCTCTCACAAACCGTATGCAGCTTCAGGTCTGTGATCAGCGCCTTCAGATCGCGGTAATTCTCGCCGACGGGCGCGGGGGCACGCAGCCACTTCGGCCGCGCAGGTCCGCTGAGAGCAATGGAAACCAGCACCGTCTTCAGGTTATCGCGACCGCCCAGGCCGCCCGCTTCCTGCTGAATATAAAGGTTTCGCGGCAGTACATCTGGTCTTGCGCCCTGTTTGTACGGAGTGGTACTTTCATGCGGCAATACGCACGCATACCTTCGTACCAGGAATCAACAACAACAGCCCCGGACCATCGACCGGTAAGGTTTGGAGCGATTACGCCGAACTACATTTATTCTGGGCCCGGTAGACAGTTCAGCAAAAGTATTCAGCGGTTCGGAACCGGCAACATCGATGTGGCGACCCCGATATCGGTTTATCCTCTTCGAGCGCCGTGCCCGAACCGTCGTATCTGCCCGTTTCGGGAGCCATCGCGGGGCTGGGATTGCTGTTCTGGCGCCGCAGGCGCGTTCAGCCCTCCTGCTGAATCGCGGCGGCGTCGCGACGATCGTCCGTTGTCGGCCTGCGTGCTACATTCGTTACGTCAAACCAAACATCAGGATGCCGTAACGGGCCCTTAGCTCAATGGTTAGAGCAGCGGACTCATAATCCGTTGGTTGCAGGTTCAAATCCTGCAGGGCCCACCATCGTCCGCGATACTTCAGTAACGCAAAACTGACAAGGGCCGCACAACCTCGTGGGGCCCTTGTCAGCGGCGTCAATCGAATATTCACTCCCGCCTTTCAAGATCAGTTTGCTGACGGATGACAGGCTGATGGTTGGATTACCCAGCGATCGCTGGTCGATGATTCGATCGAGGAGCGATTTAATTTGTTCCGATGTACCCGATAAACGGAAAGGCGACGGCCATCCATTAGAATCGGACCTTGCTGCCGCTGCTATTCGCTTTTGGCGCGATCGCGCTCGTTCTCGCCCTGATTCTTGTCCTTCGGTTGCACGCATTTCTCGCGCTGCTGATCGCCAGCTTCGCGATGGGCCTTGCGGCGGGGCTGCCGGTTCCGCAGGTGCTCAAGTCGATTCAGGCCGGCTTTGCCGATGCGCTCGGTTTCATCTCGGTAGTGGTGGGGCTCGGCGCGATGATCGGCGGTTATCTCGAGCACTCGGGCGGCGGGGTGTCGCTGGCGGACTGGCTGATCGCGCGGTTCGGCCGCGATAAATCGGCGTGGGCGCTGGCCGTCGCGGCATTCCTTGTCGGCCTGCCGATTTTCTTCGAAGTGGGGTTCATCATCCTCGCGCCGCTGGTGTTCAGTTTGACGAGGGAAGGGAAACGCTCTCTCATCATCTACGGGATGGCGATGGCGGCGCCGCTCACGGTGCTGCATTCCATGATTCCGCCGCATCCGGCGCCCGCGGCCGCCGCGCAGTTGCTGGGCGTCGACCTGGGGCAGGCGATTCTTTACGGCATGCTGATCTCGATTCCCATGACGCTGGCGGGCGGCATGTGGTACGGCGGCTGGATGGGGCGGCGCATGAACCTTCCGGTACCGGCGAATGCGATGCAACCGGAAAGGAGCGCGAATCCGCCGTCGCCGTGGTCCATCATCTTTCTCCTGATCCTGCCGGTGCTGTTGATTGTCGGGGCGACGCTCGCGCCGAAGAATCCTTTCTGGGCGCTGGTGGGCCATCCGTTTTCAGCGCTGCTGATCGCGCTTCTGGCTGCGATGATCATGCTCGGCAACATGCGCGGGCTCAACCGGGATCAGATCGCGAACATCGCGATGAAATCGCTTGTTCCGGTTGGCTCGCTACTGCTGATCATGGGCGCGGGCGGCGCGTTCAAGCAGATCATCGTGGATACGGGGGCAGGCGCGATGGCAGGCAAAGCCCTGGCCGCCACGCCGGTTTCGCCATTGCTGGCGGGATTTTTGATCGCGCTTGGAATACGCGTGGCGCAGGGGTCGGCTACGGTCGCGATCATCACGGCCGCGGGTATCATGGCGCTCATCGTGAAGGTGCTGCCGAATTATCATCCGCTTGCGATGTATCTTGCGGTGTGTTGCGGCGGCTCGTCCGTTTCGCATGTGAACGATGCCGGGTTCTGGCTTGTGCAGCAGTATTTCGGGACGACGGTTCCGGAAACGCTCAAGAGCTGGACGGCGATGAAAGTCGTGTCCGCAATCGTTGGTCTGGGCCTGGTGTTCATATTCGATGCTTTCGCCCGATAGGGTTTCCGCGGTAGATTCGGGGTTACACCTATGCAGCGAACTTTTACTCTTGTCGCTATTCTTCTGTCCGCATTCGAACTGGTATGGGGGCAGACGCCGGCAAATCCGGCGTCCGACACGCTGGTCTTGAAAGATGGCGAACGGCTGATTGGGCATCTGACGCGCGCCACCGATACGCAGGTGATCTTCAAGAGCGATCTGGCGGTCGAGGTGACGGTGAAATCGTCCGACGTGACGGAGTTGCATTCTTCGGCGAAGCTCGCTGTGATTCCCAAGGCAGCGAAGGGCGAAAAGATGCGGCGCAGGGACGTGGTGGCAAGTACCCCGCAGGGAACCATTTCCGCAACGGGCGAGGCAATTACGGTGACGCAGGCGAACGGACAGACGCAATCGGTTCCGGTGGCGAATACCGAGCGCGTGCTCGATACCGGTACATTCGAAAAGGACATCGCGCGCGCGCCGGGAATATTCGACGACTGGAGCGGCACGGCCACGGCCGGATTGTCGCTGGTGGAAGCCACGCAGAGCAGCCGGAATTACACGACAGGCATATCGCTGATGCGGACGGTGCCCCCCGAGAACTGGCTCGAGAAACGGTCGAGGACCGAAATCGATTTTACGAGCACGTACGGAGAGGTGACGCAGCCGGGTTCGCCGACGCTGAAGACAGATATCTTCCACGCATCCGCGCAACAGGACGAGTACTTCTCGGGATCGCTGTACGGATTTGGCCAGGCGATGTTCGATCACAATTTCTCGCAGGGCCTCGACCTCCAGCAGAGTTATTCGGGCGGTATCGGCTGGACGGCGATATCGAACGGCATATCGACTCTTGACCTGAAGGCCGGGTTGAGCTATGAGCGGCAGCAGTTCGCCAACGCGCCTGAACTGGATCTGATCGGGTCCACGTTCAGCGAAAACTATACCCACAAGTTTCATCGGGGCTGGACACTGGCGGAGGAACTGGATGTGAGCCCCGCATGGAACAAAACCAGAGCGCTGCTGGCCAACGGCAACATCACGTTCACGATGCCGGTGTACAAAAGGTTGAACTTCACCACGTCGGTCATCGATTCCTTCCTGAACGATCCCGCCCCGGGCTTCAAGAGGAATTCATTCCAGTTCACGAGCGGGATCAGCTATACGTTGAAATAACGCGCGGTACGTCTTGAGATCCAAAGAGGTCCGGCGGAGTTCGCCGGAGTTCAGCCGAATGGCTTCGTTCGGTAAAACAGTGCGGAGCGTGGTGTACCAGCAGTTTGTGGCGCCGATTCGGAACCCGCTCCGTACCGGCGACGCCGAATCGCTGCCTTTCCCCTGCTGCGGCTGTTGCCTCGACACACGCCCCCAGGACTGAATTTCTTTCCGGTTTCGAACTGGCTGATCGCAGCTTCCAACAGTCATCCCTGGTGATTTCATATCACGGGCAACGTTGCGCCAGGGCCCGCTTCCCGCTTCGCAGGGTTGAGTAACAGCCCTATTATTATCAGCGAACCTCGTGACCGAAAAGCCGTTTGCGCAGTTTCGCTCAGTTTCAGAGCCTCATCGCGCTGCACTGGCGTAGCGCCTTGAGTTGTCTGGCGCGGCCGGATGATATGAGCGGCAGACCGGAACGGATTGAAGCCGCGCATTTTCATACTCTTGTGGCTATCCAACCGAGATCCGCCGGAATACTCGCGCGTGGATATTCCCGGGGCGCGACGCTTGCAGCAAATGGTGTCGAAAGGGAACCAAACATGCGGATGTTCCTTACAGTCGCACTGGCCCTGGGGGCCGTATTTACCGGCTTCGCACAGCAAAAGCCGAAAATCAGACAAGTCACGCCGGCATATACCAAACCGACAGAGGCGGTAACGATGTTCCGCGAGTACTGCGCCGCCTGCCACGGGCAGGACGGCAAAGGCAACGGTCCGGCGGCGGCAGCCATGAAAAGCCAGCCTTCCAACCTGACTGTTCTGAGCAGGGACAACGGCGGCAAGTTCCCGGCGTTGAAGGTAAAGCAGTCAATCACGGGGGACAGCATGAGTATGGCCCACGGAACCAACGACATGCCTGTCTGGGGGGATCTGTTCAGAAGCATGAATTCCGATCGGGCGGTTGCCGCGATTCGCGTTGCAAACCTGACCGACTATATCGCCAGCATCCAGGAACAGTAGCGGTTGTGAGGTCGGTTGTGAAGTCGATGCGGCCGGAGGGTTCCAACCCGGCCGCATCGCATTTTGTGGTTGGTACGCCGGCGCAGGAGCCGGGTTCGACTACGTCAGCGTTCCCCGTTCCGCATTCGCCAGGCGTGGTTCAGAAGCGAGAAGATCTCGCGAGTTGCGGTGTGATTGGTGTGCACACAGAAAACGTTCGGCGCCATGGCATGGACGCCTTCCGTGTGGCAGACTTCATTCGACAGCGCGATGAGGATGGGTGGGCGTTCGAGAGCCTGCAAAGCGGCAGCCGTCCGCTTCCAGTCCGCGATATCGCAGATCACGGCCGGGAACGACTCGGATGCCAGCCTGCGAATGGCGGAGGCAAGCCCCGGCTCGCGCTCCAGCGTCCAGTGCGACTGGGCGAACAGATTCTGAACGGCCAGTTCGTCCGGGACCGATTGCTGAGGAGACGAGGCGATCAAGAGCGCTTGCGCCATACGGTGACGGCCTGCCCGCATTCCATCAGCAAGCGCGGGGGCGGAGGCGACCATGCCGCCATAGAGGCACGCAGACCGCCTTTTCAAGTTATTGATTTCAAACGAAAGGCCGCCAGGGCTGCGTCCACCTGGTTGAGCCAGTTCGCGCAGTTGCGCGCCGTGAGACTCAGAGCAGGCCGTGCTTTTTCATCTTGTAGCGAAGCGCGTCGCGGCCGATCTGCAGTTCGCGGGCGGCCTTCGACTGATTGCCCTCGGCACGGGAAAGAGCTTCGGCAATGAGACGCTTTTCGTGCTGCTCAAACGAGGAATTTTCCTCGACCGGCAGAGTTTCCCCGGCGTGGTGCGCGTGCGGAATACGAAGGTAATCGGGCAGGTCCTTCACATCGATCATGTCGCCCAGCACCATCATGCAGGCGTGACCGAGCACATTTTCCAGTTCGCGGATGTTGCCCGGCCAGTCATGGCGGGCGAGAACGATCTGCGCGCGCTGGGTGACGCCGTGGATCTCCTTGTGAAACTGGCCGGCGAACTTCTCGATGAAGTGCGTGGTGAGAAGCGGAATATCCTCCTTGCGCTCGTCGAGCGAGGGGATGTGGATTTCCACCATCGAGAGACGGTAAAAGAGGTCTTCGCGGAACTGCTTCTCGGAAACGGCCTCCCGAAGATCCCGGTTGGTGGCCGCGATGACGCGAACGTCTACTTTGCGGGGGCTGAGAGATCCGACGCGCAGCACCTCCTGATTCTGCAGCGTCCGCAGCAGCTTGGCCTGGGTGCCGAGCGGCATGTCGCCGATCTCGTCGAGAAAAATGACGCCCTTGTCGGCGTACTCGAAAAGGCCGATCTTGTCCTGATTGGCGCCGGTGAAGGAACCGCGCACGTGTCCGAACAGCTCGCTTTCGAACAGCGTTTCCACGACCGCCGAGCAGTTCAGGACGACGAACCGGCCGCGGGAGACCGGGCTGAGCTGATAGAGAGCGCGCGCGGCGAGTTCCTTGCCGGTGCCGGTGTCGCCGGTGAGCAGTACGGTTCGGAAATGGGGCGCCACGCGACGGATGCGGGCGAACATGTCCCAGATGGCCGGGCTGCGTCCCACCATGCCCTCGAACTGGGCCGCGTTTTTCAGGTGCGTATCGGCGGACAGCACGCGCTGGCGCTTGCGGGCTTCGTCGATCAGAGTGGAGATGCGCTCGCGAAGCACCGAAACCTGCACGGGCTTGTTCAGGTAATCCGATGCGCCTTTGCGAATGGCCTCGACCGCGGATTCGGAGCTGTAGTGCGCCGTCATGAGAACGACATCGATCGCCGGATCGAACTCGACAACTTTTTCCAGAACCTCGAGACCGCTGCGGCGCGGCATGACGAGATCGGTCAGGACGATTTCCGGGTGCTCCCGATAGACGATTTCGAGGCCTTCCTCGGGGTCGTCGGCCGTGAAGATCTCGAGTCCGTTCTGGGAGAGAGCGGTGGAAAGGAATTCGAGGCTCCCAGGATTATCGTCGATGATAACGAGCTTGATCCGCGGTTCGCTCATGTGCTTAAAAGAAAGGTCAAGACAGACAAACGTAACACAGGTTTCTCTCTTATATCGCGCCGAACCGGGAAGGCGCCAGTTCCCGGAGCGCGCGAATGACGGCGTCTTTCTTCAATGGTTTCTGCAAATAGCCGGCGGCGCCTCGGATGCTCGCGGCGCGGTCGAAATCAAGAACGGACGTTACGATCACCGGTATCGACCGGGTATTCACGTCGCTGCGCAGATCCTCCAGCACGCGCCAGCCGGTGCGGCCTGGCAGCAGGAGATCCAGCAGGATCACATCCGGATAGCACTCCCGCGCGCACTCCAGTCCTTCCTTGGCGGTTGCCGCGCAGATGGTTTTCACGCCAAGCGGGTCCAGATAGCTTGAGAGCAGCTCGCGCGCGGAAGGTTCGTCTTCGATGATGAGGACCACCGGCTGATCGCGGTCGTGGGCGGGATCGATCGGCATGGTGAAGGTGAAGCGGCTGCCGCGCCCCGGCTCGCTGGCCACCGTAATCGATCCGCCGTGCATTTCAACCAGCCGCTTGACGATGGCGAGTCCCAGGCCGGTCCCCTCACGGATGCCGCGGGTGGTCGAACCCACCTGCCGGAATTTGTCGAAGATCACCTGCTGATCTTCGGGCGCGATCCCGACACCGGTGTCGCCCACGGTGATTTCCACGAACCCGTCCGGCGTCCGGCACATTTCCGTCCACACGCGCCCGCCGTCCGGCGTGAACTTCACCGCATTGCTCACCAGATTGGTGAGGATTTCCCGAAGACGCACGGGGTCCGCGAGAACGTATACCGTCTTGGAGACGCCATTTTCGATTGAGATCCCCTTCGATTCGGCGAGCTGGCGCATGGTGGCGAGAGTCTCACTCGCTACCGTAGCCAGGTCCGTACCTTCGATGTGGAGATCCATGCGGCCCGCCTCGATCTTGCTGAGATCGAGGATGTCGTTGATCAGCTCCAGAAGATGCAGCGAGTCCTGGTGAACATGCCGGATGAAGCGCTTCTGCTTTTCATTCAGCGGCCCTTCGATTTCTTCCTGCAGCAACTCGGTGAAGCCGAGGATGGTGTGCAGCGGCGTGCGCAGCTCATGGCTCATGCTGGCGAGGAATTCGCTCTTGAGCGAGTTGGCGCGTTCGGCCTCCCGATGGCGCAACTCCAGCTCCTGATTGGCCAGGCGGATATCTTCTTCGATCTGCTTCTGCGCGGTGACGTCGCGGATAATGGCGGTAACGCGGAATCCGCCTTCGGCGCGCACCGGACTAAGGCTAATCTCGACCGGGAACTCGGTCCCATTCTTCCGGCGGGCCTTGAGCACATAGCCGCGTCCCATGGGCCGCGTCGCCGGGTTGGCCCAGTATTTCGCTCGATGTTCGGCGTGCTTCGCCAGCATGCCGGAGGGAAGCAGCGTATCCACATTCGCGCCAAGCAGTTCCTTCCGGCTATAGCCGAACAGTTCCTCCGTGACGCGATTCAACAAAACGATGCGGCCCTCGCGATCGACTTCGATGATTGCGTCAGGCGCGGCTTCGAGCAGTTCACGGAACCGGCTCTCCGCCTTGAACCGGAGATTGGCCTCCCGTTCGCGCTCAAGCAGTTCGCGGCGCTCCCGCTCCTCGGTTTCCGCGCGCGACGCATCGGTCGAGATGATCACGACGCCCCCCAGCGAGCGCTGCGCGACGCGGTACTCGATCGTCAGCTCGCGGCCATCCAGTGCGTGGAGGGTCACCGGCGTCATATCGTCCTGCGCCCGGGCGTGATCAGCGAGCAGAGTAAGGGGCTCAGGCAACGGGGCGCCCATCACTTCCTGCTCGGTCCAGCCGAAAATTCTGGTAGCGTTGCCGTTCCACAAATCCACCCGGCCCCGCTCATCGACTCCGATGAGGGCGACCGGAGAAATGGCTTTCAGGGTGTCAAGCGCGTCGGCAAGATTCGCGATATTTTTCATTCAGATACTCATTGGGTTACCGCCGCCGTACACGCTCCGGCGATTCAGATGCTTAGAACAGGACACGGCGTATCGCGAATGATCGCATAGACATGTGTGCGAAGCCGGCCGGCAACATGCGTCAGCAGACCGCGCCCGATCAAGACCAGATCGGCCGGGAAATCCTCGGCAGCGCCAGCCACGACA
>DAIDJK010000159.1 GCA_027450225.1 Bryobacterales bacterium
TTCCGCGATGGCGGTCTCAAGCCGCGCGTACCGGATGCGCCTCGCTTCCTGCTCCAGATTTCCCGGCGCAACCGCGCCATCGAACCCGCGGTACGGCAGGCCATGGCGCGCCGCCAGTTCGCGCACGAACTCCTCGTCCGCGTCCGAATCCGGCCCTCGCAGCCGATGATTCACATGTAGAACGCCTGCCGCCAGGCCCAGTTCCCGCAGCGCGAAAAGCACGAATACCGAATCCGCGCCGCCCGAGACCGCAACGCCCAGCCGTTTGCCGAACCGCAGCATCCCGTGGCGCTCGATGAGCGCAGCCACTCGTTCGATCAGCCGTCCCCCGGACACTCTCCGATTGTAGGCGCCTGGCATGGGCAAGCGTGGACAATAACAATGTTCGCTACAATTCGTGTTGGCCCATGCCCATTAGCGCCGAACTGCTCGAGATTCTCCGCTGCCCCGCCTGCCGCGCCGTCGTGGAACTGAAGCCCGATGGAAGCGGGCTCCGCTGCGTCGGGTGCCATCGGCTCTATCCTGTGCGCGACGACATTCCCGTGATGCTCATCGACGAGGCCACCATCGACGAGTAGGCCCGGCGTGCCCGCGCGAGCCGACATTCTCCGCAGGATCGACTTTGGCGCCCCGGTCGCCATCATCCGCCTGCGCTCGCTTGGCGATTGCGTGCTCTCCACGCCCGCCATTCGCCTGCTGAAGCAGTACCGGCCGGATCTCAAGATCGGCGTTGTGGTGGAAGACCGCTTTCGCGCTGTCTTCGAGGGCAATCCGGATGTGGATACGTTAATCCCGCCCCGCGCGCGGGACCTGCGCGCCTTCCGGCCCGTGCTGTGCCTCAACCTGCACGGCGGAACCCGCAGCGCGCGGCTTACCCTGCTCTCGGGCGCGCGCTTCCGCGCCGGATTCGACATCTTCCACCCCGGCTGGATTTACAACACGCCCATTCCGACCGCGCAGGAGATACTCGGTGAGAATCGCCCGGTGCATACGGCCGAGCACGCCGCCGCCGCCATGTTCCATCTCGAAGTGCCGGTCACGGAAGTTCCCCGCGCCATCGTGCCGGCGGCCGCGGGCCGCTCGCCGCTTGCTCCGGACCGCCCTTACGCCGTGATCCACGCCTTCGCATCCGCGCCGGAGAAGACGTGGCCCGCCGCGAATTTCCGGGAACTCGCTCACGCGCTGCGCCAGTCTTTCGATCTGGAACCGGTTTTTATCGGATCGGAAGTGGACGATCTTGCCGCCTTCTCCGAATTCCTTACTGTCCGCGGCGCCGCGCTCGGGGAACTGGCGCCGCTGATGCGCGACGCGTCTCTCTTCATCGGCAACGATTCCGGCCCCGCGCATGTGGCGGCCGCGTTCGGCGTGCCCGAAGTGGTGCTGTTCGGACCGTCGTCGCTCGACGCCTGGGCGCCCTGGCGCACGGCCGCCGAAGCGATCAAAGCCGAAGGTCCCATCGGCGGCATCACTCCCGGCCGCGTCATCGACGCAGCCGCGCGCCTGCCCATCAACGCATCCGGAACACAGTCCGCCACCCGGGCGGACGTAGTGCGCGGTAAAACATGAAAGACGCCCTGCGTCTGGCCGGCTACTCCCGCCGTTACTGGTTCCTTCTGGTGGTCTCCGTCATCCTGATGGCGGTGATGGGCGCGATGACGGCCGCCCGCACGCTGCTCATCAAGCCTGTGCTCGGCCGCGTTCTGCGCCCCGCTACGGACGCCGTTTCCGAACCGCTGTTCACCATCCCCGTCATCCATCGCAACATCTATCTCGAGCAGTTCTTTCCGCCCTCGATCCACAACATCTTCACCATCGTCGCCATCGCCATCTTCGTCGTGTTCCTCGTGCGCGGCATCTGCGATTATTTCGGCGACCTCGCCACCAGCTTCGTCGGCTTCTCCGCCGTAAAGGATCTGCGCAACGACGTTTTCGACAAGCTGCTGCGCCACGGCGCCGGTTTTTTCGAATCCACGTCAACCGGCAAAGTCATGTCCTCCGTGATGAGCGATATCGACCGCATCCAGGTGGCGTGTTCGGACATGCTGGCCGCTGTTCTGCGCCAGACGTTCTCCGTGCTCGGCCTCGCCATGGTCGTCTTCGGCACGGACTGGCGTCTCGCGCTCTTCAGCCTCGCGCTGTTTCCCTTCGTGCTCTGGCCCACCGCGCGCCTCGGCCGCAGGATCCGCCGCATCAGCCGCCGCACGCAGGACGCCGCGGGCGAACTCAACCAGGTGCTGCAGGAGGCCGTTGCCGGCCATCAGGTGGTGACGGCATTCGGCGCCGAGGATTATGAATCCCGCCGCTTCCACGCCGCGGCGGACCGGCTGCTCCGCTCGAATCTGCGCTACGTGATGCTGCAGGGCATTCCGTCGCCGCTCATCGAATTCATGGGCGCGGCCACCTTCGTCGGCCTGCTCTGGTTCGGCCGCGAAGAGATCAAGGACCGCGTGCTCGCTCCCGAAGCCTTCATGAGCTTCCTGCTCGCGCTGCTGTTCCTCTACGAGCCGGTGAAGCGCCTCACCAATCTGCACAACATCTTTCAGCAGGCCATGGGCGCGGCGGAAAAAGTCTTCGCGTGGCTGGATCAGCCGGACGAAATGTCGGACGTGCCCGGCGCGCGCAGACTGGAAGGCTTTTCGCGAAGCATCGTTTTCGATAACGTCGGTTTTCAGTACCCGACCGCTTCCGGCCCGCAGCTCTCGGGCATTTCGCTCGATATCCGCGCCGGTGAAATCGTCGCGCTGGTGGGCGCCAGCGGGGCGGGGAAGACCACGCTCGCCAGCCTCGTCCCGCGTTTCCGCGATCCGTCCTCGGGCGCGGTGCTCATCGACGGGCGCGACATTCGCGATTACACGCTCGATTCGCTGCGCGCCAACATCAGTCTGGTGGCGCAGGAAACGTTTCTGTTCAACGATACGGTCGCGAACAATATCGCGTATGGCCAGACCACGTTCACGCGAGAGCGCATGGTGGAAGCCGCCAAAGCCGCGCTCGCGCACGACTTCATCGAACGGCTTCCGCAGGGGTATGACACTGTAATCGGCGATCGTGGCGTGAAGCTTTCGGGCGGCCAGCGCCAGCGCCTCGCCATCGCCCGCGCTCTTGTGCGCGATGCGCCCATCCTGATCCTCGATGAAGCGACTTCGCATCTCGACACCGAATCCGAGATGCTGGTCCAGAAGGCGCTCTCGAATCTGATGACCGGCCGTACCGTGATCGTGATCGCGCATCGCATCTCCACCATTCGCCGCGCGGACAGGATCGTCGTGCTGGACCGCGGCCGCATCGTGGAAACCGGCACGCACCAGCAGTTGATGGAGCGCGGCGGCATCTATCACCGGCTGCACGAATTGCAGTATCTGGGCGCCGCGGCGGGCGTGGATTTGTAACACTCACCGCTTCTCCATCTGTCATCATGAGATTCGCTCCCATGAAGCGAATCCTCCCTCTCTTCGCCCTGTTCGCCATGTCTCTCGCCGCGCAGACTCAGCCTTATCGCATGGCCGTCATCGGCCTCGTTCACGGCCACGTCTGGGGCCATCTTTCGGACATCCTTCACAATCCGGAAATCCAGCTCACCGGCGTCGCCGAGCCCAATCCCGCATTGCGCGAGGAAGCGAAGAAAGCCGGCGTGCCCGACAACCTCATCACCGCCGACTACCGCAAGCTCATCGACTCCACCCAACCGGATCTCGTCTGGGCCTTCGTCGAAAACTATCGCCATCTCGAAATCGTCGAATACTGCGCGCCGCGCAAGATCAACGTCATTTTCGAGAAGCCCCTCGCCGATACGCTCGCCAACGCCCGCGCCATCCAGCGCCTCGCCCGCCAGCACGGCATTCAGGTGATGACCAATTACCAGATGGTCTGGTGGCCGGCGAATTACGAGGCCAAACGCATCGCCGATTCCGGCGCGCTTGGCCAGGTCTATCGCCTGCGCGGCACCGTCGGCCACGGCGGACTCGATCCCGCCGGCGTCCGCAACGGCGCCTTCTTCGCCTGGCTCACCGATCCCGACAAGAACGGCGCCGGCGCGCTCATGGACTTCGGCTGCTACAACGCGCTCTGGTCGCTCTGGTATCTTGGCCGCCCGGAGACCATCTACGCGCGCGCCAATCACCTTCGCCCGCAGGAGTTCCCGCGCGTCGAAGACAACGCCGATCTCGTGCTCGGCTACAAGAACGCCGTGGGCATGTTCGAAGCCAGCTGGGATCTGCCGCGCAGCTATCAGGACCTTGAAGTGATGGGCCGCAAGGGCAGCGTCTACATGAAGAACGGCAGCGTCGAAGAGCAGATCGGCCGCGAGCCGCAGTCGAGCGCGCCTCTCCAGCCGCTCCCGTCCGATGCTTCCGAACCCGTGCATTTCATGGTGGCCCACATGCGCGCGCACAAGCCCATCGATGGTCTTCCCGCGCTCGATATCAATGTGGACGTGGTCGCCATCATTGAAGCCGCGAAGCAGTCGATCCGCGAAGGCAAGCCCGTCGCGTTCCCCGCGCCCTGATCGGAACCCGGCGGCGCTTATTTCACATTCGGCCCGAACTGGAACGCCGGTCCGATGGAAAGCCGTATCACATTGCGCCCGTCCCGCAGAATATCGCTGAACAGGTAGTTGTGAACGTAATCCGCCTGGGCGCGAATGCCGAAGTGATCGGTCACCCGGATGGTGGCGCCGCCGCCGAAGCCGTAGAACGCCGTCCAGTCGGATTTCGTTCCGCCCGGCGCAAGCTGATTTGCGATCGCCGTCGCCACCGGATCGAGCGGGTGCAGCGTCGCCGCTTCATGAATCGCGCCGATCGATGGCCGGATGAAGAGCGTGGCTTTGTGGAAGTGATGCCAGTCGAGCTGCGGACCCGCCGCAAACGTCTGCGTCACGGAACTGAACGGAACCACCAGGGCGTAAGTCGGCGGGATCGCTCCTTCGAGAACCAGTCCCTGAAGCTGCGCCCCAAGCGTCTGCTGCAGGCTCGTCTTCAGCGCCGCCGGTCCAAGCGACGCGTGTCCTTCGGTCACGCTGTAGTCGAAGCCGGTCGAAAGCCAGCGGCGCGGCCGAACTCCCGCCTGGAGATGAAATCCGCGCTGCGCCAGCGTCAGCGTCGGGTTCGAACTGCCCAGATAGGCGAATCCGCCGTAGACGTCATAGCGTCCCACGTAATCCTGCGCTCCGGTTTGCGCATACGCGCCCGCGCCGATGAACAGGGATGCTATCAGTAGCCACCGTGACATGAAGGGGAGGTTATCACGGTCTGATTTCAAATTAAAGGCAATCTTTATTCGTAGAAATTCCGGTCCCAGCGGTGGCGCGCCAGTATCGCTTTCACCTGCGGCGGAACCGGCCCCTGCCCGGACGACATCACGTTCGCTTCCACGCTCGAAATCGACCGCATGCCTGGAATCACCGTCGAAACCGCCGGATCGGAGAGACAGAATCGAATCGCCAGCTCCGGAACGTAATGCGGATCTTCCATATTCAGATCGCGCAGAATCGCGTTCACCCGCTCCACCACCTGCTTTTTCCGGTCGCCCCGGAAGTAATAATTGCGGAAATCGCCGTCCGGAAAACTCGTCTCTTCCGTAATCCGCCCGGTCAGCGATCCTTCGTCGAAAGGCACCCGCGCGATCACCCCGATATCGTGCTTCACGCACGCCGGAAACAGCGATTTCTCGTGCGACTGGTCGAAGATGTTATAGATCACCTGTACCGTATCCACCAGCCCTGTCGCGATCAGCGCCAGCGCCGTATCCGGCTGATGGTCGTTGATCGAAATCCCGATCGCGCGCGCCTTGCCGGATTTCCGCAGATCCTCGAACGCGCGCTTCCATTCATCGCGATCGATCCAGTCCGGGTTCCACACATGCAGCTGCTGCAGGTCCACCGCTTCGCGCTTCAGGTTCCGCAGGCTCTGCTCGGTGGACTGGATGACGTAGTCATACGGGAAAACTTCGTCGATCCCGATGCCGGGTCGCGCCGGCCACAGCCGGTTCTTCGGCGGAACTTTCGTCGCCACGTAAATCTCGCGTCCCGCTCCTTCCACCGCCTCGGCCACCAGCCGCTCGCTGTGCCCTTCGCCATAAGCGAGCGCCGTGTCGATGAAATTCACGCCGAGTTCGATCGCGCGCTGCAGAGCGGCCAGCGAATGCTTGTCGCTTGCGCCGATCCACTGTTTCCCGCTGATCCCCCACGCGCCGTACCCGATCTCACTGACGTTGAAGCCGGTCCTGCCGAGCCTGCGATATTTCATGCGCTCTCATTATATGTAGTGAGGAAAAAGGCGCTGCCGAATTCGGTAATGCGCCTAACGGATGCCGCAACCGGGCCCTGCCGCCGCATTCGAAAAGGTATTCGGCGCCTTCCGGTCACCTGCACAAACATTGGACAGAAAACATCGGACAGCGGACGCCCGCCGAACCCTTAATCCGCATCCAGCCGCATCTTCCGCAGCAGCGCCCGGTACCTGTCGTCCCCGCGCAGCGAATCGAAGATCGGATTCGACTTCAGCCCCAGCACGTTCGGATCGCGGTCCTGAATCGCGTCGTCCAGCAGCCCGAACGCCGCATCCCGGTCGCCCAGCGCCGTGTGGATATACGCGATGCTCACCGGCGAAATGTAATCCCGCGCCGCCTTCTGTTCGATCGCGCGCAGGCCGGCCAGCGCTTCCGCCCGCTTGCCCGCCGCCGCCAGCGTCATCGCTTCCAGAGACGCCACGAACTTGCTCGCCGCATCCGCCTCCCGCGCCTTCGCATAGCAGCCCAGCGCCGCCTCGAAGTGGCAGGTGTGCGTGTACACAATGCCCATGAACGCGTGCGCCAGATAGAACGCCGGATTCATCTCGAGCGCCTTGCGGAACTGCGCGATCGCGAATTCGAACCGGTGTTCGAGGAAATACAGGAATCCCAGATGCACCCGGAACAGCACCGACAGCGGATCGAGCGCCAGCGCCGTCTGCAGCTCCGTCACCGCCTCCGCCAGCCTGCCCACCGGCCGCAGGAAATAGAACGCGTACATGGCGCGCGAAACCGGCGATGCCGCGTTCAGCTCGATCGACCGCGCCAGTTCCTTCTCCGCTCCCGTCCAGTCCCAGTCGTAGAGCGCCAGAATCACGCCCAGGGTCGCATGCGCCTCGGCCAGCGAATCGTCCAGTTCCAGCGCCCGCCGCACCGCCGCCTTCGCTTTCGGCATCGCCTCTTTGGGAGGAGTGAAGCCCAGAAAGCCCTCCGAATACCAGCAGGACGCCAGCGATTCGTGCGCCTGCGCGTACATCGGATCGAGCTTCGCCGCCTCCTCGAACATGCCGCGCGCCCGCTCCAGGCCCTCGCGCGTCATCTTGAACAGCTCATACCGCCCGCGCAGATAAAGGTCGTACGCTTCGATGTTCGCCGTCGAGCGCCGCACCAGATGCGCCGCGTGGATGCCGCTCGGCGTCGAGCCCGAGCTGCTCGAAAGCCGCACCCGCAGCTTCGAAACGATGGCCTGCGAAATCTCGTCCTGGATCTCGAAGATGTCCGTCATCTCGCGGTCGAAACGTTCCGACCAGATTTGATCGCCGCCCGTCACATCCACCAGCTGCACCGACACCCGGATGCGGTTGCCCGCCTTCCGCACGCTGCCCTCGAGTACGTTCGCCACCTTCAGCGTCTCGCCGATTTGCCGCACGTCCTGCTGCGCTCCGCGGAACGCGAACGCCGAAGTCCGCGCCGTCACCCGCAGGTTCTCGATCTTCGAAAGCGCGTGAATAATCTCTTCCGCGAGCCCGTCGCTGAAGTATTCGTTCTCTTTGTCGGAACTCAGATTCAGAAACGGCAGCACCGCAATCGACGGCGTCGCTTTCGGCGCCGCGGGTTTCTTCCATACTCCCGATGCCAGCTGCAGAATGCCGGACCGCGAAGCAAAGTAAATCTGCTCGAGCGCCGTCTTCACGTCCGTCATCGACTGCCAGCGCTGGTCCGCGTCTTTTCTCAGGCACCGGCTGATGATCTGCCCGCTCTCTTCCGGTCCTTCCACGCCCGCCTCAGCCAGTTGCTTCGGCTCGTCCCGAAGAATCGCCGCCAGCGTTTCGAGGCCCGTCTGCCCTTGAAACGCCTTCTCGCCCGTCAGCATTTCGTAGAGCAGGGACCCGAACGCGAAGATGTCGGAGCGCGCGTCCACCGCGCCGCCTTCGGCCTGCTCCGGTGACATATAGGAAACCGTTCCGATGATCGCGCCTTCGGCGGTTTTCGGATTCCCGTTCACCGCGATCGATTGCGTCGCGTCCTGGTCATCCCCGTTCTCGAATACCAGCGCGCCCGACGGCCGGCCCACTTTCGCCAGCCCGAAATCGAGCACTTTCGCAAGGCCCTCCGGCGTCACGATCACGTTCGCCGGCTTGATGTCCCGGTGAACGATCCCGATGCTGTGCGCCGCCGCCAGCGCATCGGCCACCTGCATCGCGATCTTCAGCGCGTCCACCACCGGCAGCCGCCCGTTCCCCAGCAGATCGTGCAGCGTCTGCCCGCGCACGAACTCCATCACCATGTATTCGGAGCCTTCGGTCTCGGCGATCTCGTGGATCGTCACGATGCCCGGATGGTTCAGTGACGATGCCGCCCGCGCTTCCTGGATGAACCGCGCCCGGCGCTCCGAATTCGGCGCGCCTCCCGCATTCAGCGCCTTGATCGCCACAAAGCGGCCCAGTTGCAGATCCCGCGCCTTGTAGACGGTGCCCATGCCGCCTTCGCCGAGCTTTTCGACGATTTCATAGCGAGATATCGTTTTTCCGACCATCTGTGGCGTTTCCGGAAATACCTGCGGAGCCGGCGCGCGAACGGCCGCAAGGCGGGCTTTGGATTTCGCTTTAATTATCCGCGTGCTTTGCCGCCCGGAGCAACAGCCGCGCCGAAAATGTCATCCACCCGGCAGCCCCGGCTTTGCCTACGGCTGCACCGGGAACGTCACCGTGTTGCTCGCCAGCGGCCCCTGCTCCACCTGGAGCGAATAGGTTCCCGCCGCCAGTCCCGCCGGTACCTGGAAGTTCACCTGATAGAGCCCCACCAGCCCCGGCGTCAGGCCCGCGAACGCCACCGGGATCGAGTTGTTGTGCAGCAGCAGCGTCACCGGCGCCAGCGGCTGGGCCAGCGGCGAGGAGGGCGAAGCGTCGCCCGTGCCCACCGGCGTATTCGTCAGGCCCATGCCCAGCAGGTACGTCACAAGGAATTCGCCCGGTTTGGCTGGCGATGTCGCGCTCACCAGCGTTCCGTCGCCGTGCTGCGCGATGATCGTCCCGTTGGCGAACCCGGAGATGCCCGGTACCGCCTGCGTGATCTCGATCGATTCCGGCTGCGTCACCGCCCCGTTCGCCGTCACGATCACCTGATACTGGCCCCCGCTCGAAAGCTCGAACGGAACCTGCGCGTTGATCTGCGAAGGCGACACGTAGAACAGCGGCGCCAGCGCGCCTCCGATGATCACGCTCGTGTTGTTGAACGACGTCGGCAGCGGGATCGTCGCCGGCTGTCCGGTCTGCCCGGCCAGATTCGATCCGTAGATCGATATCACCGTGCCCGGCGCCAGCGGTCCGCCCGTTTCCGGATTGAACGGATGCACCGCGCCGTTGGGCGCGAGCAGCGGCGCCGCATTGGGCGGAACAGCGCCCGTAATCACCGCCGTCGCCGCGGCGAAGCCCGGCGCGGTCGCGCGCGCCAGCACGTTCACCTGGCTGCCGGAGGAATGCGGCGTCCACGTCGCCGAATAGAGCCCCTGCGAAGCGTTCAACAGCGGCAATGCCAGCGGAGGATCGCCGTTGGAGAACGTGGTTACGATCTGTCCGTTCGTCACCGCGTTGCCGCAATTGTCCATCAGCGC
Source organism: Bryobacterales bacterium (assembly GCA_027450225.1). Classification (GTDB taxonomy): domain Bacteria; phylum Acidobacteriota; class Terriglobia; order Bryobacterales; family Bryobacteraceae; genus BOG-234. The sequence goes on from DAIDJK010000159.1 coordinate 9,839, forward strand.
GATGCTCAGCGCGGTCGGCCACGCCACCGGAGCCGAGAAGTTGTTCACCAGGCCCACCTGCGTGGGCGCCAGCGTGGCCGGCGAACACGAACCGGCGGCCTGGGCAGAGATCGAACGCGGAGACGCCTCACGCCCCGATACGGCTCCCGAACCCGCCGAAGCTCCCCCCGCCGGCGTCACCACCAGCGTCACA
>DAIDJK010000160.1 GCA_027450225.1 Bryobacterales bacterium
AAAATTGTGTTCATGGCCGCTGAAAACCAGCCTGACACCGGTTCTGTCGAAAAGCTGCACCCAGTGCCGCAGTTGATTGTACGAGCTTCCGTGGCTCGGCCCGGCGTTATAGATCGGATGATGGAAGTAGGGGATTTTCCAGAGCGCGGTGGACGCGGGCAGCGTCCTGGCCAGCCATCGCGATTCTTCCGCGCCCGGTGCATAAGCCGGCCTCGGCGGTCCGTGTTCGGTATTGTTCGTCGAATCGAGCGCGAAGAACTGCGCGAATCCGCCGTAGGTGAAGCTGTACCAGCGAGCCGGGTGGTTGCCGGGAAAAAAGAAGTTATCCAAATAGACGTTCAGGTCTGCGCGGTTTTCGCTGCCGTTCCCGTCGTGATTGCCGGGGGTCGGCAGGAAAGGAATACTCGTGATCAGGTGCTCATAGGGCATGAAAAACTTCGCTTCCCAGTGGGCATCGAGGTTGCCCGAATGCAGAAAAGCGAGCCCGGCGTTCACATCGGCGTAAATGTTATCGCCCACGGTCAGCACGAATCGCACGGGGCACCCGGATTGGCTTCGTTTTGCAAATTCCCGCTGCATCGCGTCCGCCACGCGGTACTGGCCCGCCGTGCCATTGCCGTAATCCCCGATCACGAAGAAGCAGAAGTGACTCGAAGTTTCCTGCCATGTGCGAAACTCACCGCCGCCACGCCGCCTGCCATCGATATCGATTTCATAGGGATAGACCGTATCCGGCGCGAGGCCGTTCACCACTACCCAGTTCCGGCTGGATGGCGTATCGCGTCCGGCAGCCCTGACGACCGCCTTGCCCATCGGGGTGGAGTCCCGGCCGATGGTATTGCCGGAGGCCGCGGTCGTTCCCCAGGCAATCAGGGCCGAATGCGCATCCAGTTGCCCCACATAGTTATAGAAGTTCTGGGCATGCAGACCCGCCGCAAGCCCCGCGAACACGAAGCCCGCCCGGTGAAGTTTCAGCGCCCTGGCTCCGTCATCGCCGGACGCCCACCACGGCGCCGTTTCTGATGTAGACCGTCGCCTGATGGGTTCCATCGGAAATTTTCGCCGCGAGAAACGGCGCCGGGGAATGCGGAAGATGCGGCCCGTCCGCGCCTTCCAGCGGCGTCGCCGACGCCTTCGCGTTGTTGAAAACCGACCACGTGATCCTGTAATTCCCCGAGCCGCCGAGATCCCGGAACTTCAACCGGCCATCCTGGACTTCGAAACGGTCGAGCGGCAGCACCCGCGAGAAATAGTAGTTGCGAATTTTGTCCCGGCGCTCGGAAAGCACCCTCGCGATGTAATCGGCCGCCGCCGGATCGGAATAATCGCCCGCCTTCACCACGGTGCGGATATCGTCATCGGTGAACGAAGCCACCTGTTTCGCCGCCCAGAAGCAGTCTTCGATGGTGCGATTGTCGAAGGCCGGATTGGGATAACTCGGCTTCCATGTGGCGGGGTCGAAGGCGCTGGCCTCGAAACGCCCGACCGACGGCATGATGTCGTAGCGCATCCGCTCCCATTCCGCGGAGTGTACGCCGACGGTGGCGAGTTCCTTCAGGCCCCACTTGAAATCGATCGTATATAAATGTCCGTGCCAGACCTCCTTCGGCTTCACGCTGTCGCTTCCGAGCGTCGCCCCGAAATCGATCAGGTAATGCCGCACCGCCCGCACCCCATCCACCTGCTGGATGCTGTCGAGCGTGTTGATATCGCGCGAATCGGTGTGATTCAGCCACTCCGCGAACACATAATACCCCCGGAGCACGCGCCTGCGCTCATGCGGGATCACGTCATTGGGATCGTCCACGCGCGTTCCCGTGAACTGGAACGGTCCGAGGATGTCGCCGGAAACGAAGCGGCTCGCCATCGCCCGGTACGCGCCGTCCGGATATCGCGGAACCTTCGACAGCAGGTAATCGATATCCGCCTCCTGCATGATCACGTTGCGGCCCTGGCGGACGAAGCGAATGTTCTCGCCCAGCCGCAGCCGGTCGCGCCGGAACCGGACAGGGTAGTTGTCCGGCACGTTGTACCCGAGGGCGTAGAGAAACCGCGCGGAAACCACGTCCGCACCGGTCGCCATCTCCGGATAGTTCAGGGGATCGAACTTGATCACGTATCTTTCGCCGCGCGCGTCGCGAATCCGAAAACCAGGCATGACGCCCTGGAGTTTGGCCTCATAGATTTCCCACGGACCGTCCTTCGATGGCGGTCTGGCGCCGTCCGTGCCCCGGAACAACTGCTCCGGCGTCATCCGGCTCTGGTAATTCCGATTCGTATACCAGGCGCTGTCGGGAAGCTCGTCGAGCGTGTTGGTATCGAGCGACGGCGTGGGGTTCGATTTCGACTGCTTCTCGCCCGGCTGCCGCAACGTATCTCGCGCGAAATCGACGGCGTCGCTCAGCACGTCGGTACGCAACTTCCCGACCGGCAAAGGTTTTGGCTCGGAAAGCAGCGGATCGTCCAGGCGGAAGCTCGATTTTCCGGCGCTCGCGCCACCGTAGGACACCAGCGGCCAGGCAGGCCGTGAAACGCGGGCAATCGCGATCCCGCCGAGCGCGCCGGCGACGATTCCGGCCGCCGCGCCTGCAATCAGAAGGCGTTGTAAAAGATTGCCCATACCTGAAAACCTTCGCGGCTGAAACCAATATCGACGCGGAACGGCACCGTGTCGTTCATCCTGACCCGCAGGCCGACTCCGGCGTCCACTTCAAGACCGCCGAGCGAGAAATTCTGCCAGTCGTGGAACACCTTTCCGCCATCGCTGAAAAACGCCAGTTCCAGCGGCTGCAGCACCGTCCAGCGATATTCACCCTGCACCAGTACGGAATTCTGGTCGTAAAAACGATACGGCCGGAAACCGCGCAGATCGTCCTGTCCGCCGAGACGGGGCTCCAGATAGAAAGGAACGAACGTGCCGTTTCTCGGCGTGGTGAGCGACGTCTTGAAGCGCGTGGCGATCACTCGTCGTTTATTCCAGAAATGGAAGTATTGCTGGGCTTCGAAGTCGTATTCGTTGAACGCTCCCAGCCGTCTCTGGCTGCCATTCACGAACTGGAACTCGGAAAACAGGAACGTGCCGGATTGCGGATCGCCCGGCACGTCGCGCGAATCGAACTTCAGGAACGCGCCGGCATCCCAGAAATCGGCGTTCTCATCGAGCCCGGGCGCCTCGGCGCGGGTATAGGTCGCGTCTGTGGACGCAAATTCAACGGCCGTGCCGGGGAGTATCCGGATGTTCTGATAGCCGCCCGTAAGTCCGGCGCGAAATCGCGTGGAGCGCTGCAGGCCGATGCGGAAATCGCCGTAATTGTCCTTCATCCGGTAGTCGGTGCGTCCCGTCTTCTTCGAGTCCGGCCCCGGGCCGTAATAGGCAAGCTGCGGATAATCGAAACGGACGCCTTCGGCGTAGAAGAACGCGTGGTCGCTCCAGAGACGGGGCATCTCCACGCTGCTCTGCAACCGGTAATAAAGGTTGGTGGAGACGACGCCGTAACTGTCCCAGATCAGATCCGGCCTGTAGATATCGCCTCTTTTGTAGATGTACTCCGGCCCGGCGTCGAAGCCGGAGCCCACGGCAAGCCCGCCGAGGTGCAGATCCCAGCCGTGCGCTCCGGCCTGCAGACCATTCCAGAGACCCATACCCTGCGATACAAAGGCCAGCGGATTGAATTTCGCGGGGGGCGGCACGGGCTCGGCGGCTTTCGCCTGGCGGGCGGCCTCGATCTCGCCTTCCCGGGTCGTATCGGCCGCGCCGGATGGAGAGGTGGCCTGATTGGTCGCCTGGCTGGCCGCATCGGGCGCAGCTGTCTGCGGCGCCTGGCTCGGAAGCTGTGACTGGGCCATGAGGGAAAGATGCGCGAGCGGGAGGATCAACAGCAGTTTCAGCGCGCGCATCGGCCGGATCGCGGAACGCGCCGCGAGAAACGAATCACGCCCTCAGTATAGGAATGCGTATCCTCTTCGGACTAGTGAGGTATGTTCCTTTCGGTACCGCAGATGGAAGCGGCCAAGGGCGTCTGCTACAATTTTCCGTATGCCCGACAAGTAATCGTGTTGTAACAACACGAACCATTCGGCCGCTCCATCGAGAGAGAGTCCCGGCCCGCGTTCCTCCGGAATGCCTGGCCCGGGAAAGGTCGACTCTTCCAAGTCCCAACGAAAAGGAGAAGACATCGATATGAAGCGCTTTTTGCCATCGGGAATCATGATATTCGCCGGCGTCCTGGGAATTGCCGCCGCCACCGCGCAGGCGGAGCAGGACGTAACCAAAAACAGCAAAAAGTTCGATCTGCGGGAAACGATTCTCCGCAGGTTTTTGAAAGATCACCATTGTCCGGACGAGAGCTACGCAGGCATCTTCGTGAAAGAAGCCGATTCGCATGGCCTCGACTGGCGGCTGCTGCCCAGCCTCTCCATCGTGGAGTCCGGCGGCGGGCGGCATGCCAGGGGAAATAATCTGTTTGGCTGGGCGAACGGAAAGAGGACGTTCGACAGCATCTCCGAGGCGATTCATCACGTCGCCGAAGTGCTTGCGCATGGCCGGGCTTACCGGGGCAAGGACCTCGAAGCCAAGCTGACCACCTACAACCACCGGACGGATTACAAACAGATGGTGATGAGCATCATGCACCAGATCTCGGCCACGCCGGATCTGGACGAAGTCGCCGCCGAAGCGGCGGAATAGCCGCCGCGTGGAAAACAGAGCCGCGGAATAGCCGCCGCGCAGGAAAACAGGGCCGCGGAGTAACCGCGGCCGGGAAAAGACCAGCAGCTCTCAATTCAGCAGCTGATCGAGACGGCGGCGCAGTTCTTCCACTTCTTCACGAAGCCGGCTGAGTTCGTTTTCCACAGCCGCCAACCGGTCATTCGGAACATTCGCCGCGGCTCGTTCGGGCATGATTGCCGCGGCGGATTCCACCGGACCGGCCAGCATCTGTGCGTATCTCGGCTCTTTCATGCCGGGCATGGGAGCGAGCTTCTGCACGAGCGCGCCTTCGGGCCGTTCCATCAGTTTGCGCAGAATCGTCTCGACTTCCTCCAGATCCGCGAATTCGTACATCCGCTCGGTGCGCCCTTTGGTTTCGCCGGCGGTTTGCGGCCCGCGCAGCATCAACACGCAAAGAACGGCCGTTTCGCGCCGTCCCAGGTTCAGTTTTTCCGTGAAGCGCTGCGCAAATTTCGCTACCCGGCCCGAGCCGGTAATCTCCGCCGCATAGCCGCGCGCTCTCAGGCCCTGGATTCCCGCGAGTACATCGCCTTCGGAATAGTCAGTCACCGGAAAACGGCTGGTCTTCTGGTTGCACGCTGCCACCAGGCTGTTCAGAGTCATGGGATAGTATTCGGGAGTCGTGCTTTCCTTCTCAATCAAAGTGCCCAGGACCCTGATTTCCAACGCATTTAGTGATGTATCCACCCTGCGAGGTTAGCACCGCGTTCAGCAGAGGCACTAGAAGTGCTAGCCTTGCTACTGTCGCCGTAGTTGTAAGGTTAAGGTTTTATTACGCAATGACTCACCACGACACGCCTTCACGAACACGACTCCTGCTCGCCGCGCGGAAGCTGTTTTCCGAGAACGGGTATGAAAGCACGAGCACCGCGTCCATCGCCCGCATGGCCGGAACCAGCGAATCGCAGTTGATCAAGCATTTTGGCGGGAAGGCAGGCCTGCTCGACGCGATTTTCGTGGACGGATGGAACAGCCTGACCGTTTTCATGCAGCAGAATCTGCCGCCTACGGTCTCGCCGATCGAAAGACTCCGGACGATTCCGCGACTCATGTTCGAATCACTGCAGCGCGATCAGGAATTGCGGCAACTCCTGCTGCTCGAAGGCCGCCGCATCCGCAAGGAGGGCCGGCTGGTGACTCTCACGGACGGATTTCTCGGATTCGTGAAACTGGTGGACAACACGCTCGAAGAGATGCGCAATGCCGGGCAGCTCCGTTCCGACTTGAACTCGCAGGCTATCCGGTCAGCCCTCATCGGCCTCACCGAAGGCGCCTTGCGGGATCAATTGCTATCGGAAAGAGCCGGAAATCCCAGCGAATTCACGCAGGAAAACATCGGCTCGCTGGTGGACGCCCTGGTCGATTCGGTCGCCGCGTAGGCTTTCTTCGCTGCTGAACGCGTGCGAGCAGCATTTTCGTATAACGAAAATATTACCTAAAGTTTTCGATAGATTTTTCCGATCCACTCCTCGTAATGGACTGCGCACTGGCCGAACTTGCAGCCGTGGTGTCGCCGGTTTACGGTGGCGCCGCGTACGGGCACTGGCCAGCGGCGGCGCTGGCGGGCTATGCCTTCGGACTAAGCCTTTCCGCAGCCAGCATGCGCCAGGTTTGCCGCTTCCGAAGGCGGATGCGCGATTTTGAGCGCCGCGATGCGCTGACCGGCCTGGCCAATTGCGTCGAATTCGACCGGGTGCTCTCCGAAACCCTCGAACACGCTCGCGAGGCCCTCGGTTGTGTGGCCATCATCTCGATCGACCTCGACGGCTTCAAGCAGGTAAACGACATTCGCGGCCGCCGGGCCGGCGATACGGTCCTGGCCGGAATCGCGGCCGATTTGCATGCGGCGATCGCCGGCCATTCCGGACCCTCCAGTCTGCTGGCGCGCATCGGCGGCGATCAGTTTGCGGTTCTGATACCCCGCCCGAACGGCAAAGACGAAGTTACCGCCGCGATGGATGCCGTCCTGAAGGCCGTACGCGAATCGGCGGCCGCGCACTCACCCGGAATTCCCATCACCGCAAGCGTGGGAGCGAGCCTTTACCCCGATCATTCCGCCGATGGCCCCACTCTGATCCGAATGGCCGATATCGCGATGTATCAGAGCAAATCGAGAAACGGCGATTGCGCGGCGCTCTTCGACTCGGTCGCGAACGGCGTGGATTTCGGAAGTTCGGCGGTCGTCGCCACTCTTCGGGACGCGCTCGAACATGACCGGCTGCGGGTGCTGTATCAGCCGATTGTGGACGTGCGGGGAAGCGCGGTGCTGTTCGAGGCGCTGGTGCGAATCGAAGCTCCGGGGTCGGGGCTCCTTTCGCCCGATCTTTTCATTCCGGTGGCGGAGCAGACCGGGTTCATCCGCGAAATCGGCAGCGCGGTGCTGAAGCAGGCCTGCCGGCAGGTGCGGCAATGGCGCGATTCCGGACTGCCGGTGATGGTGGCGGTGAACGTCTCTCCGGTGGAACTCCGGACGCCCTCGTTTGCCGAGCGCGCGGCCGCAATAGCCGCCGAAGCAGGGGCGCCGGCGAATTCCATCTGCATGGAAATCACGGAAACCGCCATGATTCGCGATCCGGAGACAACCGAGAGGAATCTGGCCGCTCTGCGCGCCGCCGGATTCTCGATTGCCATGGACGATTTCGGAACGGGCTATTCCTCGCTCAGTATGCTGCACCGTCTGCCGCTCGACCATCTGAAGATCGACCGGTCCTTCAGCCAGGCGATCGCGGCGGATCAGAGAATGAGGATGGTGGTCGCCCGAACCATTCAGCTGGCGCACGAACTCGGCATGAGCGTGATCGCGGAAGGAATCGAGCACGCCGAGCAGTTCGATACCGCCCGGGCGATGGAATGCGATTATTTCCAGGGATTCTTTTTCTCGACGCCGCTGCCTGCGCGCCAGGCGACAGCGCTGCTTGCCGGGATTACCCGCCGGTCAGACCTGCTGCGGCTCGAAAACGCGCTCCGCGAGAGCAAACTTCAAAGCGTCGATACCGGCGCCGGTGACGCTGGAGATCTCGAAAAAGTCGAGATGCCTCTCTGAAGCGAGCCGCCGCAGCGCTTCGATGCGGTCCGTATCCTGCGCCGCGTCGATCTTGCTGGCGACGACGATCATCGGTTTCTGGGTCAATTGCTCGCTGAAGCTGCCGAGTTCGTTCATCAGAGCTTCAAAGTCGTGCACCGGATCGCGGCCGGTATCGGAAACATCCACCAGATGCGCCAGCACCCGGGTGCGCTCGATATGCCGCAGGAACTGGATGCCGAGTCCTTTGCCCTCGTGCGCGCCTTCGATCAGACCGGGGACGTCGGCAACCACGAACGTGCGGTGATCTGGAAGTTCCACTACCCCGAGGACCGGCTCGAGTGTGGTGAACGGGTAATCGGCGATCTTCGGACGCGCCGCCGAGATGCGCGAAATCAGAGTGGATTTGCCCGCGTGGGGGTAGCCGACCAGACCGACGTCGGCCAGCAGCTTGAGTTCGAGCCGCAGCCGGCGAAAATCGCCTGGCCGTCCGGGTTCGTGTTCTGTCGGCGCCTGATGGGTCGACGTAGCGAACCGCGCATTGCCCCGACCGCCACGGCCGCCGCGGGCGGCGACCCAGCACTGTCCGTCTTCCGTGAAATCGAACAGTTTGTCGCCGGTCTCGTCGTCGTAAACGGTGGTGCCGACGGGAACCTGGACGTCGATGCTCACTCCATCGTGGCCAGTCCGGTTGCTGCCTTCGCCGTGCCGGCCACGCTGCGCGGAGTACTCGGGATTGAAGCGGAAATGCAGCAGAGTGTTGCGGTGAACGGTGGCGACCATATTGACGTCGCCGCCGCGGCCGCCATCGCCGCCGCTCGGGCCGCCGCGCGGAACGTATTTCTCGCGGCGGAACGCGAGACAGCCATTGCCGCCATCGCCCGCTTTTACCGTGATTCGCGCTTCATCAACGAACATGAAATGAAAAAGCCGCTGGCCTGACGCGCAGACCAGCGGCCAAACTCCCTGAGAACTCTTCGGTTACTGAACCGCCGTCTCGGCGGCAGGTTTTACGTTTACGTACTTGCCCATCCGGCCGCGGTCACGGAATTCGACAATGCCGGAAATCTTCGCGAAAAGCGTGTCGTCCTTGCCCCAGCCGACGTTTTCACCCGGCTTGATGCGCGTTCCGCGCTGGCGAACGATGATGGAACCACCCGGAACTAACTGGCCGCCGAAGACTTTAATGCCGAGCCGCTGCGCGTTCGAATCGCGCCCGTTCTTTGAACTGCCTAAACCTTTTTTATGCGCCATTGCGAGTTACCTCCATGCGATCCGCGGCCATTAAGCCACGATGTCGCGGATGCGGACCTCCGTATAATCCTGCCGGTGGCCCTGCGTGCGCTTGTACTGCTTCTTGCGCTTGAACTTGAAAACCAGAATCTTGTCGGCGCGATCGTGACCCGCGATGGTGGCGTTCACGCGCGCTTCGCCAACGTTATTGCCGACGAGCAGCTCGCCCGAGTCCTGAAAAACGGCAAGCACTTTGCCCAGTGCGACTTCGCTTCCGGGATCGCCGGCCAGTTTGGGAACCCGGACCACATCGCCCGGAGCGACGCGGAACTGCTTCCCGCCAGTCTCAACTATTGCATGCATGGAATCTGTGAACCTCGTTAGCAGCGATTCGAAATACGCTCGCGCGTGCACACTACGGCACGCAGGGGCAATCGCCAAAACTCCGATTATAGTACGGCGCTGCCCGGGAATTCAAATCAGGGGCTGGCGTGCGCGCCGCTTCTCCGCAATTTTCCCGCGGCGGAATCCGCTGCTGCGCGCAAGGCGGGTCTTCCCGCCTGGCCTCCCGTGATGCGAGGACGCCGTTGCCGGCCCAATTGGAGATGGCAATTCCGCCTGCCTCTGCTATGATCGATTCCGTCCCGAAATGGATCAGGCCAGCCGCATCATTGCCGGATGGAGTGGCGCGTCCGGGCTTATCGGCTCGGAGCGAATCGCGCTCGCAGCCTGGAAACGCGCCGTCGGGAAGCGGCTTGCCGAACGAACCCGTCCGGCGAAGCTGGTTCGCGAGACGTTGATCGTCGAAGTGGAGGATCAGGTCTGGCGCGACAATCTTCGGAGTCTGCGTCATCACATCCTGCGAAATCTGCGGGAAGCGATCGGCTCCGATATCGTTGGCGAACTCGAATTCCGCGTGATGCCGCCTCGCCGTGAGCCGCAGCGGGAAAGTGGAAAATCGGCTTCCACGCCGCTGTTCGACGACGCCGATGGCATCGAGGATCCCGGTCTTCGACGGATTTACATCGCGGCCCGGCGCCGCGAAACCGCCTAGGCTCAATCGCGGCGCAACCGGCCGCGGTAGAACAGAATTTAAGGATTCCACTTGAAGCTGACCGACAAGGAAGTCCGCTACGTCGCCAATCTGGCGAATCTGGCGCTGACGGAAGAAGAAGTCGCGCGCATGGTCCACGACCTCGGCGGCATCCTCGAGCACATGGACCGTCTGGCCGAAATCGATACCGAAGGCGTCGCGCCCATGGCCCAGGTGCTTTATGAAGCCGGCGAGACGGCCACGCTGCGGCCGGATGTGGAGCGCGCGCCGCTCGGCAATGAGCTGGCGCTCGGCAACGCGCCCCTCGCCGGGCAGGGCTATTTCAAAGTGCCGAAGGTGATCGAGCGGTGAGCATGACCGAACATTCCATCGATTCCGTACGCGACGGTCTGAAGCGGAAAGAGTTCAGCGCCGTCGAGTTCACGCGGCGCGCGATCGAGTTCGCCGAACGCGAAAATCCGAAGACGAACGCGTACCTGATGCTCAGCCCCGAGCGTGCGCTCGCGGCCGCCGGGCGCGTGGATGAGAAGATCGCCGCGGGAGAAGATCCCGGGCCGCTCGGCGGCGTTCCCGTCGCCGTGAAAGACGTCATCCTCACCAAAGGTATCCGCACCACGTGCGGCTCGAAGCTGCTGGCGAACTACATTCCGCCATACGACGCCACGGCGGTCGAGCGTATCGAAGCCGCGGGCGGCGTGATCATCGGCAAGACGAACTGCGACGAGTTCGCCATGGGCTCGTCGAATGAGAACAGCGCCTTCGGCCCGGTGCGGAATCCCGTCGCGCCGGACCGCGTTCCCGGCGGATCGAGCGGCGGGTCAGCTGCCGTGGTCGCACAGGGAACGGCTGTGGTTTCGCTCGGTTCCGATACCGGAGGGTCGATTCGCCAGCCGGCGTCATTCTGCGGAATCGTCGGCGTGACTCCCACCTATGGCCGCGTATCGCGCTATGGACTCGTCGCGTTTGCCAGCTCGCTCGACCATATCGGCCCCTTCGCCCGCAACGTGAAGGACGCCGCCACGCTTCTCGAAGTGATCGCCGGGCGCGATCCTCTCGATTCCACCTCGGCCGAAGCGCCCGTCGGCAATCTCGCCGGGGCTGGTACGGGCGACGTCCGCGGCATGAAACTCGGCGTGCCTGTCGAATACATGAAGCACGCTACCGGCGAAACGGCGGAACTGATCAGCCAGGGCATCGAATCCTTCCGGCGCCTGGGTTGCGAGGTCCGCGAGATCAGCCTGCCCGCCACCGATTACGCGATAGCGACTTACTACATCATTGCGACGGCGGAAGCCAGTTCGAATCTCGCCCGTTACGACGGCGTGCGCTATACCTTCCGTTCGGCGAAATCCGACACCCTCGCCGGCATGTATCAGAACACGCGCGACGAAGGCTTTGGCGCGGAAGTAAAACGGCGCATCATGCTGGGCACCTACGTTCTGAGCCACGGTTATTACGATGCGTACTATTTGAAAGCCCAGAAAGTACGAGCGCTGATCGCCCGCGACTTCACGCGCGCATTCGGGAATGTGGACGCCGTGATCGCGCCGGTATCTCCGTTCCCGGCCTTTCGGCTGGGCGAAAAGGTGGACGACCCGATGGCCATGTACCTTTCCGATATCTATACGATCACCGGAAGCCTTGCCGGCATCCCCTGTATGAGCGTTCCGTGCGGAAACACATCGGAGGGCTTGCCTGTGGGCATGCAGATTCTGTGTAATCATTTCGACGAGTCGAAGATGTTCCGGCTCGCCAGCGCCTTTGAAAGGCGTTAGCATCCAGATTTGGCCCGCGCGCTTTTCCGGCGCGAAACTTCAGACCGTTTCGGTCATCTGGTTCGACCAGAATGACCTTCCGGTCATCAGATTCGAGAGGACAAAAAATGGCTTTCACCCTGCCGCCGCTTCCTTACGCTCCCGATGTGCTGGAACCGTACATCGACAAGATGACGATGGAGATTCATCACGGAAAGCATCATCAGGCTTACGTGACGAACCTGAACAAGGCGCTGGAATCGGCGCCCGATCTGGCGAACAAATCGCTCGATGAACTGCTGGCGAACAATTGCGCCGCCGTGCCGGAAAACATCCGTACCGCGGTGCGCAATAACGGCGGCGGACACGCGAATCACTCCATGTTCTGGACCATCATGGCGCCGGCCGACCAGCACTCCAACGAGCCTTCCGGCAAACTCGCGGACGCCATCAAATCCGCGTTCGGCAGCTTCGATCAGTTCAAGGAGAAGTTCAACGCGGCCGCTACCACCCGCTTCGGTTCCGGCTGGGCCTGGCTCCTGCCCGCATCCGGAGGCGGCCTCGAGATCACCTCGACCGCGAATCAGGACAGCCCGCTGATGGAAGGCCGTACGCCCATCATGGGCCTCGATGTGTGGGAGCACGCGTATTACCTGAAATATCAGAACCGCCGGCCTGAGTACATCGGCGCGTGGTGGAACGTGGTGAACTGGCCGGAAGTCGAGAAGCGCTTCGCTTCGGTCCGGTAAATTCAAACCAATCGATATTTCCGCAACAGCCTACCGCAGCGGGAGGCTGTTTTATTTCAGGCGGGTTCTAAGCTTCCAGCCAGCGCCGCATCTCGCTGCGCGGCGCGAGCCCGGCCTGCTGCATCGCCGGTCTGCCGTTCCGCAATACCAGAAAATTCGGGATCGACTGCACGCCGAAGCGCGCCGCCAGACCGGGCTCCTTCTCCGTATCCACTTTGAGCACAATGGCGCGTCCCGCCATCTCATGCGCAAGAGCTTTCAC
>DAIDJK010000161.1 GCA_027450225.1 Bryobacterales bacterium
CCGCTTTCGATGATCAAGGCCACCTGGGTTCGCGTGCCTTCCCGCACCAGATGGTGATGGACGGCGGAAAGCGCGAGCAGGCTCGGGATGGGAGCGTAGTCGCGATCGACACCGCGGTCGGACAGGATCAGCAGCGTGTAACCGCTCTTGATCGCGAGAGACGCGCGGCGGCAGAGGCCGTCCAGAGCCTCCTCGAGAGACTTCGCGCTCGATGCGTCATCCCCGACGCGGAACAGCAGCGGCAGCGTGGTCGCAAGGAAGTCGCCCCAGGAGACGCGGCGTAGCTTCTCGAGGTCGCGATTGGTGAGCAGCGGATGCGGCAGTTTCAGCGTATGGCAGTGCTGCGGCGTTTCGGCGAGGATGTTCCGCTCGGTGCCGATGTAGCTGGTGAGCGACATGACGAGTTCTTCGCGGATCGGATCGATGGCCGGATTCGTCACCTGCGCGAAGAGCTGCTTGAAGTAGTGGAACAGAAGTTGCGGGCGGTCCGACAGGCACGCCAGCGGCGTGTCCGTACCCATCGAGCCAACGGGTTCCTGCCCGGTGGCGGCCATCGGCGCGAGCAAAATGCGGAGATCTTCTTCGGTGTATCCGAAAGCCCGCTGGCGGGCCAGCAGTGTGCGTTCGTCGGACTCGTAGACGCGCGGCGGCTCCGGCAGCGTGTCCAGCGTGATCTGGTTCTCTTTTAGCCACTCGGCATAAGGCTGGCGCGCCGCGAGTTTGCCCTTGAGTTCTTCGTCCGGCACAATGCGCCGCTCCACCGTGTCGACCAGCAGCATGCGTCCGGGCTGAAGTCGGCCTTTGTAGCGAACCTGCTCGGCCGGGATGGGGAGCACGCCGGTTTCCGACGCCATGATCAGCAGGTTGTCGTTGGTGACCAGGTAGCGGGCGGGCCGCAGACCGTTGCGGTCGAGCGTCGCGCCGATCACACGGCCGTCGGTGAAAGCCACGGCGGCGGGGCCGTCCCAGGGCTCCATCAGCGAGGCGTGGTATTCGTAAAACGCCCGCTTGCCCGCGTCCATCGCCGGGTTGCCGTCCCAGGCTTCGGGAATCAGCATCGCCATCACATGCGGCAGGCTGCGCCCGGAAAGGGTGAGCAGTTCGACGGCGTTATCGAGCGAGGCCGAGTCGCTGCCGCCGGGAGTGATGATCGGCATCAGCTTGGCCATGTCGGCGCCGAAGAGCGACGAGTTGAGCACGCTTTCGCGCGCCGCCATCCAGTTCACGTTGCCGCGAACCGTGTTGATTTCGCCGTTGTGGCAGATGTAGCGGTAAGGGTGCGCCAGCGGCCAGGTAGGGAAAGTATTGGTGGAGAAGCGCTGGTGGACGAGGCAGAGCGCGCTGACGGCTTCCGGATCGAGCAGTTCGTTGTAGAAGTTGCCGATCTGCGAAGCCAGCAGCAGACACTTGTAGATGATGGTCCGCGAGCTAAGCGACGGAATGTAGAAGAAGCCGCGGTCGCGGATGTCGGACTTCGCGATCTCGCTCTCGGCCCGTTTCCGGATCACGTATAGCTTGCGTTCGAGCTCATCCTGCGACATCCCCGCCGCGCCTCGAATGAAAATCTGCTCGATGTACGGCTGCGAAGCGCGGGCGATACGGCCGATGGCGTCGGCGTCAACCGGGGTGTCGCGCCAACCCAGGACAGTTAGCCCTTCTTGCGCAGTAATGCGCTCGAGAATGCCTTCGCAGAGCAGCCGCTGTGCCGGTTCGACTGGCAGGAACACCATGCCGATGCCGTACTCGCCCGGTGGCGGCAGGGTAAAGCCGAGCTTCGAACATTCCCGCGCAAAGAACCGGTGCGGAATCTGGATCAAAATGCCCGCGCCGTCGCCGGTTTCCGGATCGCAGCCGCAGGCCCCGCGATGCGTCAGATTGATGAGGATCTGAAGCCCTTTTAGGATGATGTCGTGTGATGCTTCGCCGTCGATATTGACGACGAAGCCGATTCCGCAGGCATCGCGCTCATTCGCCGGGTCATACAGACCCTGGCTGGCCGGAAGCCCACGCTGAAGACTCTCGTCCGGGTATGAGTAGAGTGACACGACTGAGTTCACCTTTTCTGCAACGGGATTCACCGAGTATAGCAGGTGGCGAATTATCATTCAAACAAAATCTTTGTTGCATTATCAGAAGCCTGGCTTATAATCAGAAAGAACTGTGTCGTTCGAACATCTCAAGCTGTTTCGTGATATCGCCGCCTCGGGCAGTGTGAGCCGCGGCGCCGAGCGCAATGCGATCAGCCAGTCCGCCGCCAGCCAGCATCTCCAGGACCTCGAGCAGGACCTGGGCACGACCCTGCTCGACCGTTCGCGCCGTCCGGCGACGCTGACGGAGGCGGGCCGGGTTTATCTGGAGTTCTGCCGCGATGTCTTGCGTCTGCGGGAGGAAATGGAGGCAGGCATCGGGCGCTGCCGCGAAACCGAGCAGGACTCGGTACGCGTGGCCTCGATCTATTCGGTAGGTCTATCCGAGATGTCGCGCCTCGAGCGGGAGTTTCGCAGCCGCCGCCCGACGGCGCGCCTGGAGGTGGAGTATCTCCGGCCCGAACGCGTTTGGGAGGAAGTCGCCGAAGGGCGAGCCGCGCTGGGGCTGATGAGTTATGCGACGCCAACACGCGAAGTGGCGGTGCTGCCCTGGCGGCGCGAAGAAATGGTCGTGGCAATGGCGGCGGACCATCCGCTGGCGCACCGGCGCGCGCTGAAACCGAGGGACCTCGAGGGAGTCGACTTCATCAGCTTCGATGACGACCTGCCGATCCGGAAGAACGTGGACCGCTTCCTGCGCGAGCACGGGGTTCACGTTCGCGT
>DAIDJK010000162.1 GCA_027450225.1 Bryobacterales bacterium
AGCCTGTACATCACCGCCGGCGCACGGGAGGAAATTTTTCAGATGCCCGCCATCCCGTCCGACATCTATAACTTCGTTCCCCGTCCGGAATTCGCCGCACGGTCCATCAGCCGGCTGAATCCGAAGCTTTCCGCCTCGTACCTGCTCCAGCCGGGGCTTCGGATACACGCGTCTTACGGAACCGGCATTCGGCCGCCCGGAGCATCGGATCTGGCGTTCAGCAATAATCCGGATTTAAAGCCGGAAAGAACCGAGAGTTACGACGTGGGGCTCCAGAAAAGGTTCCTGAATGACAAGGTCTCGATCGACGCCACCTGGTTTCGCAACCGGTACAAGGACCTGATCGTGTCGCTCGGTGGCAACCTGTCCGTACTCTCGGCTTATTACACGGACAATGTGGCGAATGCAATGGCCAAAGGCGTGGAAGCCACGGGCACGTGGAGGCCGGCGGCGTGGTTCTCGGTGACCGGCAACTATATGTGGCTCGAATCGTCCGTGCTGTCACTCAACGGAGGCATAGGCCTGGTGCAACAGTACTTTTATCTGGGGCAGCCGCTGATCCGCCGGCCGAAACAATCCGGTTCCATGGTCAGCACTTTCCATTACAGGCGTCTGGATGCGAACGTGGTGGGGTATTTCCGCGGACGCGATCTGGACGTGGAACCGACGTACGGCGCGTCGGCAGGATTGTTCTGGAATCGCGGCTATCAGAACGTCGGGCTGAATCTGAATCTGCGGGTCCACGGCAACGTGACCGCGTATGCGAATCTGCACAACGCGCTGGATCAGCGGTATGAGGAGATTTTCGGATATCCGGCGCCGCTGCTGGGAGTCAACGCCGGGCTGAAGTGGAGCCTGGCGCGTGCGAGGTGAAAATGGCGGAGACGTTTGACAATCCCCGGGTAGCCATCAACCGGGTGTATACCAGACGCGGCGATACCGGCGAAACCAGTCTGGCGGGCGGACAGCGGCGGCCCAAAGACGACCTCCGCATTGCCGCCTATGGAGAGATCGACGAGCTGAATTCGTTCATCGGACTCGCGCGCCAGACGGCAACCGAAGGCGCGGCCGCATTCCCGCTGCTCTCGGAACTGGCCGAAATTCTGCTTCGGGTGCAGCACGAACTGTTCAATGCGGGCTCGATTCTGGCCACCATGCCCGAGGACGTACACCCGCACCAGGCAAGAATTACCGAAGCCGAGACGCGGCAGCTCGAGATCGAGATCGACCGGATGAACGCCGGTCTCGAGCCGCTGCGGTCTTTCGTGCTGCCGGGAGGGTCGAAGCTGAATGCCCAGCTTCACATCTGCCGTACGGTTTGCCGGAGAGCGGAACGCGCTCTGGTAACCCTGGCGCGGGCAGAGGCGATCGATGAGGAGATCATCCGTTATCTGAACCGGCTGAGCGATGCGCTGTTTGTGTGGAGCCGGTGGGCGAGCCACATTGCAGGCGCGGCCGAAACCCTCTGGGAGCCCAATCGCGCGGCTTCCGGAATGCCCGGGCCCGGCGCCGACGCCCGGAGCACAGAGAAGCGTTAGGATAGAGAGACTGAATATGCAGAATCATCATGAATCGAAACGACTCGCGGTAGGGCTTACCGTACTGAGCGCGCTCGGACGGCTGGCGCCGCATGCGCCCAATGTGACGCCGCTCGGCGGGTCGTGTCTGTTCGCCGGGTCGCGTATTCCGGGCTGGCTGGCCTATCTGGTTCCGATCGTCGTGATGGCCGCGACGGACCCGCTGGTGGGCGGATTCCATATGGCTTCGTTCGGTATTTACCTCGCGTTCCTCGTGAACGTCTGGATCGGACGCCGGCTGGTCAGAAAGGTGACGCCGGCAAGGGTCGGGGCAGCCGCATTTCTGTGCAGTCTTCAGTTCTTCCTGATCAGCAATTTCGCGGTCTGGCTGGCGGGCGATGCAACCCCGGTCCCCTATTATGCGGCTAACCTGCAGGGATTGATGGCGTGTTACGCCGCCGCCATCCCGTTCTGGTACCGCACGCTTGCAGGAGATCTGGTCTTTTCCGGTGCGCTTTTCGCTATGTACGAATTACTCAGGTCCCGCTTCGCGGTCGAGAGTTCCGCTACGGTTTCGTGAAGAATTCCGGTACATGTATAAAAAAAATCCAAAAAACGGAAAATTCTGATAACCAGAACGGGTAAACTGGCGTCTATATCAGTAACTCGCAACGTAGCGGGCGCGATACCCCCTCTGTTTCGACAGACCGCGCCCGCATTCCTTTTCCTTATTTAAATTCCAGATCCGTCGGCGCGTAATAACCCTTTCGCCAGCGCACCTTTACAGCCGGAAACCCTTTGGGTACAGTGACCTTCACTTCCACTTCCCGGAACTTCCCGTCGCGCGCGGTGTTCGTCGGGTAATACCCGAGCATGTACTGGTTCCGCAGCTCGACGCCGATACGCTGCGCGATGGCGGGCAACTGATCGTCGTCGCGCGCGCCGAATGCCCGGCCTCCGGTCTGCTCCGCAAGCCGGGCAAGCAGTTTCGGGCCGGAGATTTCTTCGAGCGAAAGTCCCGGGAAGAGTATGGGCTCGAAGACGCCCATGGCGTAAATCTCCACGTCCGCCGCGCGAACCGTCTGGCGGATCTGGGCCGGCGTATAGGTGCTGTGGTTGTCCCCCCCATCGGAGATCACGATGAGCGCTTTGCGGGGATTCTTCGCTTTTTTCATCTCGGAAACCCCGAGGTTGACCCCGTCGAGCAGCGCGGTCAGGCCGCCCGGCCGAAGGTTTTCCATGTCCTGGTCGATCTGCTTCATATCCGAAGTGAAGTGTTCCACCAGGCGCGCTTCGTCAGCAAATTCAACGAGAAAAGCATCGTCGTTCGGCGTCATGGTCCGCAGGAACTCCGCCGCGGCGTTCCGCGAAAGCCCCAGTTTCATGCCCATACTGCCGCTCGTGTCCACCAGCAGGCCGACGGAAATAGGCGAGTCCTCGCCGGAAAAGTGCGCGATCTTCTGCTCCACGCCATCTTCGAAGATCTGAAAATTACCCTTGTCCAGACCGATGACCGCGCGGTTCAGTGAATCGGACACATTCACCGGAATTTCAACCAGCGTGGTGTCGACGCGGATGTCGGGAGTTTGCGGGCGCGCAACAAAACAGCACAGCGCCACGGCGAGAAGAAACGCGGAGCCCCGGTACATGAAATCGCCTTCGAAACGCGAGGCGTTCCGAGAATAGCATGGCGGAATCCAAACGGATTCAATATGCGGAGCGCATCATCATTCAATGTGCGAGCAGATCAAGGCGCCGAAACCGTGGTCACGCCCTGGTTGCGGCCGGCGCGGCAGTCCGATCAGCGGATTGCCGGTCCCGATCGAACCACTGCAGCGTGAAGTCCGCGATGCGGGCGCTCGCCCGGCCGTCCCCGTAAGGATTGCCGACGCGCCCGATTTTCGCTACCTCCTCCGGATGATCGAGAAGCCAGGAAACCTCAGAAACAATCCGCCCTTCATCGGTTCCCGCGAGGCGGGCCGCTCCCGCTTCGACGCCTTCCCCGCGCTCCGTCCTCGCGCGCATCACTATTACAGGTTTGCCGAGCGAAGGCGCTTCCTCCTGAATACCGCCCGAGTCCGTGACCAGCACGTACGCGCGCCGCATCAGATCCACAAACGGGACGTAAGCGAGAGGCTCGATCAGGTGAATCGAAGGGAAGTCGGAGAGCTGAGCGTGCACAGGCCCGGTGACGTTCGGATTGGGGTGGACGGGCCAGACAATCTGCACGTCTCTGCGGGCGGCAATGCGGCGCAGCGCCCGGCAGATCGAATCGATGCCTTCGCCGAAACTTTCCCGGCGGTGCGCGGTGACGACGATCAGCTTGCGGCGGCGATCGAGAAACCCGAGCCCGCAACCAGGCAGCGCGCCGGACGCCAGCGCGTCCCGAACATAATTCACGGCGTCGATGCCGGAATTGCCGGTCACCGCGATGGACCCGGGCGGAATGGCTTCGTTTTGCAGATTTTCCGCGGCGCCAGTCGTCGCGGCGAAGTGCAGCGTCGCCAGCCGGCTGGTCACGACGCGATTCATTTCCTCGGGAAACGGATCGCCCGCATCGCCGGTACGCATGCCGGCTTCCACGTGAGCCACCGGAATGCGGGCGTAAAAGGCGCTGAGAGCTCCCGCCAAAGTGCTGGTCGTGTCACCCTGCACGAATACCAGTTCCGGCCGCGCGTCTCCAAGGACGTTTTCGAGCGCCGCCAGGAATCGCGACATCGTGCCCGTCAGAGTCTGGCCGGGATGCATCAGATCGAGGCCGTAATCGGGAACCACGTTGAAGGCCGAAAGAATCGGACCCAGCATGTCGCGGTGCTGGCCGGTGATGGCGACGCGAACGTCGAACCGGCTGCGCGCGCGCATTTCCACGATGACGGGACAGAGTTTGATCGCTTCCGGACGGGTCCCGAAGACGAACAGGATTCGCGGCATGTCTTGGTAAGGTGTGGGGGCCGCGGAGGAAATTTCTCTTTTAACGATGCCGGAAGGTGATCCGGCCCTTGGTGAGATCGTACGGTGAGAGCTCCAGGGTAACTTTATCGCCCGCGAGAACTCGAATACGATTGCGCCGCAGGCGGCCGGCCAGATGGGCCAGAACCACGCGGTCATGTTCCAGTTGCACGCTGAAAAGTCCGCTCGGAAACTTCTCGAGCACCGTACCGGTGACTTCTATGCTGTCTTCCTTGCTCATTCCACCTCGTTGGTGATGGGATTTCGCCCGCTTCAGAAGAACCGGCCGCGCACATCAGGCCGCGGCCGGTTCCTCGTTGGTCTTAGCCGGCGATCTTCAGCCGGCGATCGTCAGCCGGCGATCATCGAAACGTTCGATGCCTGCAGGCCCTTGGGGCCGCGCGTCACTTCGAATTCGACTCGCGCGCCTTCATCCAGGGAACGATATCCGTTCGACTGGATCGCCGAAAAATGAACGAATACATCCTCGCCGGTTTCGCGCTGGATGAATCCGAAGCCTTTCGCGGCGTTAAACCACTTCACTGTACCTTTCTCTCTCATTCAAAACCTCTTGAAAAAATCGCCGATTGAATTGAGGCCCCCGCCGCTTACGCCGAAAAAAAGAAAAAGGCTGCCGAACAGCGCAGCCTGATCAAAAATTCGCCATGAACCGGACAAGCACCAAAAAAGCAATCAGCTATCGACAGTATAGCCTGGTCTGCGCGCGCGAATTGCTCCAAATGCGTTCGAAAGCATAGCCCCGATAAGCTAGCCGGCGCGCCGCGGCAGCGGAATTGCTTTGTCGAACCCCGGAGGTCTATGTAGAAAATGAAGCAGTCCGTTCCTGTGACTCTGGTCCTGATGGGCGCTTTGCTGGGTGGGGGCTGCGCGACGAAAAAGTACGTCCGGAATACAGTTGCCCCGGTAAGCGGCAAACTGGATCAGGTTGCGCAGCAAACCAATCAGCAGGGTCAGACACTCGATCAGACCAAACAAGGTCTCGATCAGACGAAACAGCAGCAGCAGAAAGATGAAGCCGATCTGAGCGCCACCAACGAGCGCGCCATGACGGCCGACAACAAGGCCGGGCAGGCGATGCAGCGGGCCGATCAGGCCAATCAGCGCGCCGACCAGCTGGGACACGATCTGGGTGATTTGCGCGGCCAGGTGGCGAATCTGGACGATTACAAACAGGTTGGCGCCACGACCGTGCTGTTCAAATTCGGCAGCGACAAGCTGACCACCGAAGGCAAACAGCAGCTCGACCAGATGGTTTCCAGCCAGAACCAGTACAAGCGCTACTTCATCGCGGTGGAAGGGTTCACCGACAGAACGGGAAGCACCGAGTACAACGAAGCGCTGAGCCGCCGCCGGGCGGACGCGGTCGAGGCCTATCTGGTCGCCGAACACAACGTTCCGGTGTATCGGATTCACATCATCGGTCTCGGCAAGCTGAAGCCGGTGGATGACGCCCGTACGCGCGCAGCCCGCGCCAAAAATCGCCGGGTGGAAGTAACACTCTATAGCGCGGACCAGGGCGCGATGGCCATGAATAATGGCAGCGGCGCCGTGAACGGCCAGTCCTCGGCGACGCAGGGAGTGGGCGGAAACAACGCCGGTTCCGCAACCAACGGCCCGCAGCGGTAAGCACCCGCGGGAACGGAAACGCCCGTATCGGCACTCCACGGGCGTTTCCCCGCGTTGGCGGCCAGGGGGTCGCCTTTCTTTCCAAGCCCATGTAAAATAACCCTGATGTAAAATAAGAGGGTTCGGCTGAGACGCTGGCCGTCTGCCGGGTTCGGCCTTCGACGAAACTGTTCCGCCATGACTTTCGCCCCGCCAGCACTTCTTGTCGCTTCGACCGTCGACCGGCTGTCGCGCGGTCTGTTCGACAACACTTTTGCCGGCGTGTATCAGCTTTCGTGGTTTGACTGGTCTCTGCTGATTCCCTACTTCACGCTCCTTGGCATTCTCTCCATTTACGGGCTGCACCGCTTCGAAACGATCCGAACCTATTTCAAACACCGCAGGAAGGCGACCTCGGAGCCTCCGGTGCGCTTCGAACAATTGCCGCGCGTCACCATTCAGCTGCCGCTTTACAACGAGCGTTACGTACTGGAGCGGCTGATCGACGAAGTGGTCAAGATCGAATATCCGCGGGAACTCCTCCAGATTCAGGTGCTTGACGATTCGACCGACGATACGCACCTGTTCGCCGACGCGCTTTGCGAGCGATACCGGAATATCGGCTTCGACATCGAATACCGGCACCGCACGAATCGGGAAGGCTTCAAGGCGGGAGCGTTGCAGGAAGGCATGAAGACCGCCACAGGCGAGTTCATTGCCGTTTTCGATGCCGATTTCATTCCACCCACGGACTTCCTGCTGCGCACCATCCACCACTTCGCGGATTCGAAGGTTGGCGTGGTCCAGACGCGGTGGAGCTATCTGAACCGGCATTACAGCTTCCTGACCGAAGTGGAAGCCATGCTTCTCGACGGCCATTTCGTTCTCGAGCACGGCGCCCGGTCGCGGGCCGGGTTGTTTTTCAACTTCAACGGAACCGCCGGAGTTCTGCGGCGCACCATGATCGAAGACGCCGGCGGGTGGCAGCACGACACGCTGACCGAAGATTCCGATCTCAGCTACCGGGCGCAGTTGAAGGGCTGGAAATTCATCTACATCCCGGGGCTCGAGTGTCCGAGCGAACTGCCGATAGAACTGCACGGTTTTCAGGTACAGCAGTTCCGCTGGGCAAAGGGGTTGACGCAGTGCGCCCGCAAGCTCCTGCCGTCGATTTTCCGGGCAAAACTGCCATTTCGCGTGAAAGCGGAGGCGTTCCTGCACCTGACGCCCAACATTTCTTATCCGATGATGATTCTGGTCTCCGCCCTGATGCTGCCGGTGATGATCGTCCGGTTCTACATGGGCGTGTGGCAGATGATGCTGATCGATTTTCCGCTAATCGTGGCTTCGTTCTGGTCGATTTCCGCGTTTTATCTGGTGGCGCAGCGGGAGCTGTTCCCGAAGACCTGGAAACGGGCCGTCGTACTGCTGCCGATGCTGATGGCCGTTGGCGTGGCGCTCTCCATCAGCAACACGCGGGCCGTGCTCGAAGCGCTGTTCGGCGTGAAAAGCGGCTTTGTCCGCACCCCCAAGTACGCAGTGGAAGGTACCGCCGTGAAGCGCATGGCGGTGAAGAAGTACAAGCGCCGGAGCGGTTTTCTGCCGTGGGCGGAGATTGGCGTCGGGACCTACTTCGTCTATATGACGTGGTTCGCGCTCGAAACTTACAACTACTTCACCATCCCCTTTCTGGCCCTGTTCGTAGCCGGATACTACTGGGCTGGTTTCGGCACGCTCTATCAGGAATATCAGGACCGCCTGCGCTACAACCGCCAGCAGCGGCTGGAATTTGAAACTGCTGCCTGAGCGCGTTTCCTCTCAAATCGAGTCATTCATCCGTGTCTCTGGCCATCACGCCTGAAATGGTCCGCGCCGCCGCGGAGCGCATCAAGCCCCTCGCGCGACGAACGCCCGTTATCGCCCCCGACGCGTCGGCGCAGAACACCGGCATGCGGGTTTTCCTCAAATGCGAGAACCTGCAGCGCGGCGGGGCATTCAAGATACGCGGCGCCTCGAACCTGATTCTGTCTCTGCCGGCTTCGGACCTCGAGCGCGGCGTAGTGGCATTCTCCTCGGGCAACCATGCGCAGGCGACCGCCATCGCGGCCCGTTACGTGGGCGCCCGGGCAACCATCGTGATGCCGGAAGATGCGCCCCGCTCGAAAATGGAGCCGACGCGCGCGCTCGGCGCCACCATCGTTACCTACGACCGGCTTCGCGACGATCGCGAAGCCATCGCCGCGCGCATTCTCGGCGAGACGGGTGGAACGCTTGTGCCTCCCTACGACCACCCGATGATCATGGCGGGACAGGGGACCGCCGCTCTGGAGCTTCTGGACGAGATTCCGGATCTCGATGCCCTCATCGTCTGCATCGGCGGGGGCGGCCTGATCTCCGGTTGCTCGGTCATCGCGAAATCGATTCGCCCCGGCCTGCGCATCTTCGGCGTGGAACCGGAACTGGCAAACGATACATGGCAATCGTTCAGGAAGGGCGAACGCATCTCGATTCCCCCGCCGGAAACCATTGCGGACGGGCTGCGCTCTCCGTCGCCCGGCAAACTCACCTTTCCGGTGATCCGGAGTTTCGTCGAGGATGTTCTGCTGGTTACCGAAGAGGAAATCCGGGAAGCCATGCGGTTTCTGCTCACCAGCGCGAAGCTGGTGGTGGAACCAAGCGGCGCGGTGGCCTTTGCGGCTGTCCTCTGCGGCAAGTTGCCGCCCGGCGTGAACCGCGCGGGCGTGCTGCTGTCGGGCGGAAACGTGGATCTGGAGTTCCTCCGGAAGCTTTAGCTTCTTCTGCGTCATCAGGCACAAACCGGAATCAGACCGCTTGCGCCGGGTGGCTCACTGGAGAACGACATTTGTTGGATTTGAAGGGGATAGCGGTGGTCCCTGCCCTGCCCTGAGGGCATGTGGAGGTGATTGAGATGACAATCGCAAACCGTTGGCTGGCTTATCTCGACCAGAGCGGCATCCGGTATTCGCATTCAGTGCACGAACCCGCGCAGACGGCGCTCGAAACCGCAAAGGCGGAGCGGATTCCGGCGCACGACCTCGCAAAGACGGTCGTCTATTGCGGCGAGAACGGATTCGGAATGGCGGTCCTGCCGGCGGATAACTTCGTGAATCTCACGGAGTTGAGCCGTCTGCTGGGAATTTCTTACATACGGCTCGCCAATGAAGCCGAATTGAGGGCATTGTTCCCGGACTGCGAACTCGGCGCGATGCCCCCGATGGGGCAGCTTTACAACATGCCGGTGCTGCTGGACGAGGAACTGGCCGCGCGGCCATTCATCGCGTTTCCGGCCGGCACACATCGCGACATCGCGCGAATCGGCATGCGCGATTATCTGCGAATCGTGAAGCCGCTGATCGGCGAGATCACCGTTCGCGAGCATCTGCTCGTCTGACGCAGAGCCGGGGTGAGCCCCGGCTCTCCCGATGCCGGGTGGGACACAATTGAAACAGTGAACTTCAGCAGCGCCGAGGCGCTTGAATGGGAACAGATTCGCGCTCTGGTGGCGCGATATATCTCCACGCACGGCGGCGCATCCGAACTCGCCATGGTTGAGCCGCGGGACGACCGCGCCGCGCTCGAATCCGAACTGGCCGAGGCCGCGGAGGCCATCGCCTACCTGCGCGCCGCTGCGTCACCGCAGCAGACCGGGCAGGGATCGGCCATCCGCATCAACCTGAACCATCTGCCGGATGTCACCCAATCCGCGCAGAAGCTGCGCATCGAAGGCGCGGCTCTCGAACCGCGCGAAATATTCGATCTGATCGGGTTTCTCGACCGCGCGGCGGACGTCAAGTCGTTTCTCTCCGCGGCGGGGGAGCGTTTTCCGCTGCTCGCGGCGCGCGCCGCCGGAATCGGCGACTTTCGCGATCTGCTGGGCGAAATCGAGGGGCGCATTCAAGCGGATGGCACGGTGCTCGATTCGGCGAGCCCGCATCTGCACCGCGTCCGGCGCGAGATCGAGAAACAGAAGAAAGCGATTCAGGAGTCGCTCGAACGGTTTCTCCGCGCCAACCGCAACGAAGGCGTGTTGCAGGAAGAATACGTCACCATCCGCAACGAGCGTTATGTGGTTCCCGTGCTTTCCGGTCAGCGCCGCCGGCTTCCCGGCGTCATCCACGGCGCCAGTTCCACCGGGCAGACGCTGTTTCTCGAGCCGCTCGAAACCATCGATCTGAACAACGAACTGGTCCGGCTGCAGGAAGAAGAAGCGCGCGAAGTCTTCCGCATCCTGCGCGAGCTGACAGGGCGGCTGCGCGCTTATGCCGATCCCATTCGCGACGCGGCAGCGGTGATTGCAAAGCTCGATCTGGTCTTTGCCAAAGCCCGCTTCGCCATCGATTTCGATTGCGCCATCCCGAAATTCACTTCGGGCGCCGAGCGGCGGCTGCATCTGGAAAACGCGCGCCATCCGCTGCTGATGGACGTTCTGCGGCGCAGCAAACGCGAGGTGATTCCGTTCTCGCTCACGCTCGATGCCGATTGCCGCACCCTGCTCATCAGCGGTCCGAATACGGGCGGCAAGACGGTGACGCTGAAAACGGTCGGCGTGGTCTGCCTGATGGCGCAGGCGGGGTTGCCCGTGCCCTGCGCCGCGGCCGTGATGCCGGTTTTCGAACAGGTGCTGGCCGATATCGGAGACAACCAGTCGATCGAGCAGAACCTGAGCACATTCTCCGCGCACGTTTCGCGGCTGCGGGAGATGGCTCTCGATGCAACCCCGGATTCGCTCGTGCTGCTCGATGAGATCGGGTCGGCCACCGATCCCGAGGAAGGCGGCGCGCTGGGCGTGGCGCTGGTGGACCATTTCCGCGCCGCGGGCGCCTTCACCCTCGCCTCCACGCATCTGACCGCGCTCAAGATCTACGGCGCCAATACGAAAACCGTCCTCAACGCCTCCATGGGATTCGACGAGCAGACGCTCGCGCCCACTTACAAACTGCAGGTCGGCTTGCCGGGCAAGTCGGCCGGTCTCGCGATCGCGGCGCGTCTCGGCATGCCCGAAGACATCCTGAAACGCGCGCGCGCCAATCTGAGTTCGCAGGAGGTGGAGCTTTCCGAGCTGATCGCCAATCTTCATCGGCGCATCGAAGAGGCGGACCGGACACAGGCGGCGCTCGATCGCGAGCGCAACGAACTCCGCGTGCGCGAAAAGCGCATCGCCGCCGAATCGGCGCAGCGCGAAGCCGAAAAGCTGCGGGATCTCGAAGCGCGCTTCGAGGAAATGCAACAGCGCTGGCAGCAGCGGGCGGATCAGACGGTGGAGAAGATCGAACAATCCGCCGAGCGGCGCAAGGCCGTGGATCATGCCTTCCGCGAAACCGCGCGGGTGAAACGCGAGATGCGGGAGGATTTCAATTCGGTGGTGCGTTCGCCCGAAGCGGGCGGCGAGCAGAAGAAAACGCCGCGCATCGAGGAAGGCTCGCGCATCCGCATCAAAGGAATTCGCGAACCGGCTCGCGTGCGGCGCGTGCTGGGCGACGGCCGCTTTGAAGCCGAAGCCGGCTACATGAAGATGCAGGTGTCAGCGGAGGACGTGGAAGAAGTGCTGCCGGAAATTTCAGGGCCCCAGCCTTCGAAGCTGCCGAAGAACGTTCGCTTCCGGCCCGCGCCGGAACTGAATCCTGTGGTGCGCGAAATCAATCTCATCGGCGACCACGCCGTGGAAGCGGCGGAGCGGGTGGAGAAGTTTCTCGATTCGGCGGTGATGGCGACCGCCGCGCGCGTACGAATCGTGCACGGGCACGGCATGGGCGTTCTGAAGCGCACCGTTGAGGATGTTCTGCGCGGCAATCCGCACGTCGAGAAGTTCTATCCCGCGCCGCCGTACGAAGGCGGCGCCGGGGCCACCATCGTCGAGCTGAAGGAATAATCTCTCGTAAGATACACTGTCGTGTAACCACGACATGCGGTATCTCCCGGCTCTGCTCCTTGTCGCAATTCTCGCGTCCGCGCTGCGAGCGCAGTCCTCGGCTGCTCTGTCGGGAACCGTAACCGATCCGTCCGGGGCCCTGGTACCCGGCGCCGGCGTGATCGTGAAATCCACCGCCACCGGCTTCACGCGCGAAACCGAAACCGATTCGCGCGGCGTTTACGCCTTCTTCGCCATGCCAGTCGGCGAATACGAGGTTCGCGCGCGCAAGACCGGCTTCGTCGAGCCGGTCCGGACCGGCATCCACCTGGATGCGGGCGAGAACAGCACGGTGGATCTTGAACTGAAGCTGGCGGGTTCCGCGACCGTTACCGTCAACGCCGATGCGCCGCTGGT